>JAFVHC010000086.1 GCA_017474705.1 Bacillota bacterium | reverse complement strand
TCTCTTAAGACCACGTGGAAAAAGGTACCTGGCGCTGCGGGATACTACATCTACCGTAAATCCGGTGATAAGTTCAAGAAGGTCGGAACTTTGAAAGGCGATGACCATACATATTTCCGGGATTACGGTGTCGAGTACGGTTCCACCCACACCTACACCGTTCGTGCCTACTGGAAACAGGACGGTAAGACCGTACAAAGCAAGTACAATAAAAAAGGTGTAGCAGGCACATTGAAGTATACGTCCAAATATAAGGGCGGTTACAAACTGTACTATGATGGAGAGGGCGAACTGGTCACTGAGGGTATCTGGAAGGTGATCGGCGAACGCAGCAACTACTGGATCAAGATCAATAAAAAAGCCTGCACCATCACGATCTATGCTTCCGATGGAAACGGATACAACATTCCGGTCCGACGCTGTGTATGTTCTCCGGGAGACCCGACACCCATCGGCACGTTCTATTCGATCAGCCGCTATCGCTGGCATGAACTGATGGGACCGTGCTGGGGACAGTGGTGTTCCGGCATCCACGATGATTATCTGTTCCATTCCGTCATGTACAGATCTTACAACAATAATAAAAACCTGAATACTTCCGCATATAATAAACTGGGAAGGATCGCCTCTCACGGCTGCGTCCGTCTGCAGGCTAAGGATGCTAAATGGATCTATGACCATTGCCACGTCGGGACCAAGATCACGATCTATAACAGTGATGATCCGGGTCCGTTGGGCAAGCCAAAGGCACCGAAGCTGACCGGTTCTCACACCTGGGATCCGACCGATCCGAACCTGCATTATCTATGCGAAAAGAACGGGTGCCATCAGAACCTGTCATGTGATTAAGACAGAAAAGGGACCTTTCGCAGCAGCCTTGAGGCTATTGCGAAATGCCCTTTCTTTCTCCGAGATCACATTCCTGATGTGACGGAGCACCGTGCGGGAAGCGGTCAGATGAAGCTCCCATCGACGGTGATGATCTGTCCTGTGAGGTAGGATGCTTGTTCACTTGCCAGGAATCGGACTACGGCAGCGATCTCTTCTGTGCGTCCAAAACGGCCAAGACCGATCTCGTCTGCAAGGTCGGTTTTTTCTTGTGGGTCCAGATGTGCATTCATGGTCGTATCGATCACGCCGCAGGCTACAGCATTGACGCGGATGCCGGATGGGGCCACTTCGCGTGCCAGTGCACGGGTGAAAGCGTCGACGCCGCCTTTAGAAGCGGAATATGCGACTTCTGTGGAAGCACCGGTCTGTCCCCAGATCGAGGAGATATTGATGATGCTGCCCCGCTGCCGGCGGATCATGCCCGGCAGGACCAGATGCGACAGATTGAAGACAGAAGTCAGATTGGTGGATATCACACGATCCCAGTCAGCCGGCGTCATGTCCTGCAGCAGGCCGACATAGGCGATGCCGGCATTGTTGATCAATAGATCGATATGATCGGTGTAAGGCCAGACATCCATGTCAAAAGCGGCGGAAGCAGCTTCATAGGATCCCACATCGAAACAGACCGGGTGGGCATCTAAACGTCTGCAGACCGGCTCTAAAGTTTCAGGATGACGGCCGTTCAGAAATAAAGTGTATCCTTCTTCATGCAGGGCTTGCGCGATGGCCAGGCCAATACCGCGGGAGGCACCCGAAACGAATGCGGTTTTCATGAAAGTTCAGCTCCTTTAGCAGAGGATATCCGGATTATACCATAGAACCAGGCGGTTTGACAATCCAACCGTACGACGGGTATAATACAAGTGTTAAATCAAAAGATGGAGATAAACCATGACGATCCTGATCACGGGCGGGGCCGGGTTCATCGGCTCCCATTTTATCCGATACTATCGTTCAGTGCATCCGCATGATCGCATCATCTGCCTGGACAAGCTGACCTATGCAGGGGATCCGCGGAATTTGGAGCCTTTTACCGACGATCCGCAGTTCCGTTTTGTGCAGGCGGATATCTGTGACAGAGCGACTGTACTGCAGCTGTTCCGGGAGGAACGGCCTGACATGGTGGTCAATTTTGCGGCGGAGACCCATGTGGATCGCAGCATCGATGACCCGGCAGTGTTCCTGCGATCGAACATCGAGGGCGTGGGAGTGCTGATGGATGCGTGCCTGGGCGGCAGTCATATTCGATTCCATCAGATCAGCACGGATGAAGTGTATGGTGATCTCCCGCTGGATCAGCCGGATCTTTCATTTACAGAGGAAGCGCCGCTCAAGGGCAGTTCTCCCTATGCGGCCTCAAAGGCGGCCGCGGATCTTCTGGTCATGGCGTATCACCGGACGTATGACCTGCCGGTGACGATCAGCCGGTGTTCCAACAACTATGGACCGCGTCAGTATCCGGAAAAACTGATCCCGCTGATGATCCATCGTGCGCTCCATGATATGCCGCTGCCGGTCTATGGTGATGGTCTGAACGTACGGGACTGGCTGTACGTGGAGGATCACTGCACGGCCATCGACTTGATCCTGAGAAAAGGCCGCATCGGAGAGGTCTACAATATCGGCGCGCACAATGAGCTGGCCAATATCAATATGGTGCGCCGCATCCTGCAGATGCTGGACAAGCCGGGATCACTCATCACATATGTGCCGGATCGTAAAGGTCACGACAGACGCTACGCCATCGATGCAACGAAGATCCGGAAAGAACTGGGGTGGAAGCCTATGACGGATTTCGAAGAGGGTATGAAAAAGACGATCGATTGGTATGTGAAAGAAGATCAGACTTGATAGCCGCATAAATCACTTGCTTTTTTGCGTGATCTCCTGTATAATGTTTCTTTGCCTGCTGCGGCAGGCCGACAGTTCATTTGTACCTTCCTGTCGTTAAATAAAACCGGGACTGCTTATTTATGCTGCAAGCATGCCCGGCAGATCTCTGCCGGGCTGTATTATTATGTATGCAAAAGCTCCGGTCCGAAAGCCGGAGCTTTTTGATATCAAGAGAAGAAAACGATTTATGAAGAAACAAGTTTCGCAGACGTTCATGATCTTAGGGGCGGTCTATGTGACCTGCCTGCTGCTGTCGAATCTGGTCGCGGGCAAGATTTGGGCCGTGACCGGAAACATCACGCTTCCCGCGGCGGTCGTTCTGTTCCCGGTCACCTATATCATGGGGGACGTGTTCACGGAGGTCTATGGTTTCCGGAACGCGCGCACCATCATCTGGGTCGGCTTCGGATGCAGTTTTTTCGCGGTACTGGTGTATCTGATCACCATCGCACTGCCGCATCCGGACTTTTGGCAGAACCAGGAAGCATTTGCCACGGTCCTGGGCACGACACCGCGTGTGGCGGCCGCGTCGTTCATCGGTTATCTGTTCGGAGAATTCTCAAATTCGATGATCCTTTCACGGCTGAAGGTAGCGACGAAAGGCAGGAATCTCTGGCTGCGTACGATCCTTTCCACGATCATTGGGGAGGGGTTCGACTCCGTGATCTTCATCATGATCTCTTTCTGGGGGATGATGGACGATCATACGATCTTCACCATGATCCTGTTCCAGTATCTGTTCAAAGTCTGCTACGAGATCATCTGCACACCGCTGACGTATGCGGTCTGCGGCTGGCTGAAGAAGAAGGAAGGCATCGATACCTTCGATGAAGGCATCAGGTACAATGTGGTAAGGGGGTAAAGAAGATGAGAGAAAAAGAAGGACTGACACGGTTGGGCAGCCAGGGAACGACCTATAAGTTCGATTATGACCCGTCACTGCTCGAATCCTTCGGGAACAAGCATCCGGACAACGACTATTTCGTGAAATTCAACTGCCCGGAGTTCACCAGTCTGTGCCCGATCACCGGACAACCGGATTTCGCTACGATCACCATCAGTTATGTACCGGATCAGCGATTGGTGGAGAGCAAGTCCCTGAAATTGTATTTGTTTTCTTTCCGCGATCATGGGGATTTCCACGAAGACGTGGTCAACATCATCATGAAGGATCTGATCCGCCTTATGGATCCGAAATATATCGAGGTGTGGGGACGTTTCCTGCCCCGCGGCGGCATCTCCATCGATCCATACTGCAACTATGGAAAACCCGGGACCCGCTGGGAAGAAGTGGCCTGGCAGCGCTTAAGTCAGCATGATCTGCTGCCGGAGATCGTAGACAACCGATAAAGGATGAAAAGGCAAGAATCACTTGCCTTTTTTCTATTGTCATGATATCATGAAAATAGTGTGTAAGTATCATTTTTTGCCGTACGAATACTCATGAAGGAGCACGATATGTATACCAGAAAGCAGTGATTTGTGCGGTTTCTGTAACTAATATGCTAAGGAGAAAAGCGGTATGGTGAAAGACACATTTCGCGGCGGCGTACATCCGCGTGAGCATAAATCGCTCAGCAAGGAAGTACCCCTCAGAGTGTATGATGCCAAGGGAGATATGATTTTTCCCTTGTCACAGCACATCGGCAAGCCAGCCAGACCGATCGTGAAAAAGAATGATCCGGTGCTGGTGGGACAGGTCATCGCCGAGGCGGATGGTTTTGTTTCCGCAAATATCATCTGTTCCTGCTCGGGAAAAGTGAAGGCCATTGAGAAACGCCGTATCATTTCCGGAGCACTGGCCGATTGCATCGTCGTCGAGAACGACGGGCAGTTCACGCCGATGGAAGGTTTTGGTACGCGTGAAGAGCTGAACGGCCTCACGAACGAGGAGATCCTGGCCCGCATCAAGGCGGCCGGCATCGTCGGTATGGGCGGCGCGGGCTTCCCCACGCACGTCAAACTGGCGCCGAAAAACGCGTTGGATATCGAATACGTCATCGTTAACGGGGCAGAGTGTGAACCTTACCTGACCTGCGATGATCAGCTCATGCGTCTGAAGGCGGATGAGATCGTCGAAGGGCTGGAAGTCGTGCTGAAACTGTTCCCTGCGGCCGAAGGCGTCATTGCGATCGAAAAGAACAAGAAGGAAGCCATCGCGGCTATGGAAAAAGCCGTGGAAGGCAAGAGGAAGATCCGCGTCCAGTCGCTGAAGACCAAGTACCCGCAGGGCGGTGAAAAGAGCCTGATCCGCGTCATTGCGGGGATCGATTTCCCGAGAGCCATGCTGCCGGCGGAGGTCGGCTGTATCGTCATAAATGCGGGAACGACCTATGCCATCCAGCGGGCGGTCCTGTACAAGGAGCCGCTGTACATGCGGGGCATGACCATCACAGGCGATGCCATCAAAGAGCCGGGCAACTATTTCGTGCGCACCGGCACCCTGCTCAGCGAGATCATCGAGGAAGCGGGCGGCATCAAAGAGGGCGTCACGCTGAAGAAAGCGCTGGCCGGAGGCCCCATGATGGGCTTTGCCATCAGTAATCTGGACGTGCCCACGCAGAAGGTCACCAACGGACTGACGCTCCTGGCGGAAGATGATGCGGAGAAAGCCGAAAATACCATGACGGCATGTCTGCACTGCGGCCGATGCACCACGGTATGTCCTGTGGGTCTGATGCCGCAGATGATGGCCGAAGCCTTTGAATTCAACAATCTGGAACGGTATGAGAATAAGCTGTATGGTCTGGAATGCGTGGAATGCGGTTCCTGCACCTACATCTGCCCGTCCAAGCGTCCTTTGATGCAGACGTTCAAACGAGCCAAGGGCGAGATCATGCAGAAAAAGCGTGAAGAAGCTGCCAAAGCGGCGGCTGAAGCGGCAAAAGCGGGAGGTGCTAAATGAGCCAGATGACATTGAACATTTCCACCGGCCCGCACGCGCGTGACAAATGGACCACATCGTTCATCATGCACGTGGTCGTTGCCTCGCTGCTGCCGGCCACCATCATCGGCTGCATCGTCAACGGTCTGCACTCGGTGTTCGTTGTATTGGCTTCCGTAGCTACCGCTGTGCTGACGGAGCTGATCTTCGATAAGATCTGCAAAAAGCCCGACACATGGAAGGACGGCAGTGCGGTCGTCACAGGCCTCTTGCTGGCACTGTCCCTGCCGGGCAGTATCCCGATCTACATCGTCGTCATCGGTTCACTGTTCGCCATCCTGGTCGTTAAGTGCTTCTTCGGCGGCCTGGGCAAAAACTTCATCAACCCGGCACTGTCAGCGCGCTGCTTCGTGCTGATCTCCTTCAGTATGACTACCACCACCTTCATGGTGGACGGCGTTTCCACAGCAACTCCGCTGGTGGATCTGGCAGCGGGCAAAGCCGTCAACATCACCCAGATGTTCCTGGGTACCGCCGGCGGCGTTTTAGGCAGCTCCATCATCGCGCTGATGGCAGGCGGCCTGATCCTCTGGGCCATGGACATCATCCATGGTGAGATCTGCTTCTCCGTCATCGTCGGTTTCCTGTTGGTCATCGGTCTGTTCGGCGGCCAGGGCTTCGATCCGAAGTACCTCATGGCACATCTGTCTGGCGGCGGTGTCATCATGGGCGCCTTCTACATGGCGACCGACTATACCACGTCTCCCGTCAGCCGTCTGGGTCAGCTGACCTACGGCTGCCTCATCGGTGTGCTGGGCGGCCTGTTCCGTTGCTTCGGCAGCGCGGCGGACTCCTTCAGCTATGCGATCATCGTTGGTAACCTGTTTACTCCGTTGATCGATATGTACGTCATTCCGAAACCGTATGCTTTCCGCAAGAGCATGATCGCGCTGCGCAACGGCGAGCCGAAGAAGACCCTCAAAGAACGCATCCCAGTACCGGTCATCGTCATCGCTGTGGTTACGCTGGTCGCGGGTATCGCACTGAGCGGTGTCTACACCATGACCAAGGATTCCATCGAAGCCCAGCAGCTGGCCAAGAACCGTAAAGCCTATGAGGCTGTCTGCCCCGGCGCTACGGACTTCGTGGATGACGAAGCAGCTGTCGCGGCCATTGAAGAGCTGGCGGGCGGCGTATATGGCACGTCCTTCGGCCGATCCCGCATCAATGAAGCAGTGGTAGGCGTAGATGCGTCCGGCAATGTAGCCGGCTACGTCATCAGCGTGACCAATTCCGATGGTTATGATGGTGACATCACGATTTCCTTAGGATTGGATCCGGAAGGCGGCATCAACAGCATCGCCTTTACGGAATTGCATGAGACGCCGGGCATGGGCATGCTCTGTGACGAGCCGGCGTTCAAGGATCAGTTCAACGGCCGCAAGGTCGATGCATTCGAACTGCTGAAGAAGGGCGGTTCCACCGCTGAGACCGAGATCGACTCCGTCTCCGGTGCGTCCACGACCTCCGGTGCCGTGGTCAACGCGGTCAACGCAGGCCTGGATTTCTACCGCACCGTGTTCGCGGGAGGAGGCAACTGATATGAATAAATATGTAGAACGTTTACAGAACGGCCTTTGGAAAGAGAATCCGGTCCTGATCCTGATGCTGGGCATGTGCCCGGCACTGGCGGTCTCCACGAAAGCCTCCAACGGTATCGGCATGGGTCTGTCCACACTGGCGGTCCTGGTGCTTTCGAACCTGGTCATTCCCTGCTGCGGAAGGTCATCCCGGATGACGTCCGTCTGCCGGCCTACATCGTTATCGTAGCTTCCCTGGTCACGGTCACAGAGCTGCTGATCGAAGCTTATCTGCCTTCCCTGTATGAAGCGCTGGGTATCTATATTCCGCTGATCGTCGTCAACTGCATCATCCTGGGCCGTGCCGAAGCGTATGCCAATAAGGCAACGCCGGGCCTGGCGGTAATGGACGGCATCGGCATGGGCTTAGGCTTTACCGCAGCCCTGACGCTGGCAGGTCTCATCCGTGAAGTCCTGGGTTCCGGGACAGCCTTTGGGCTCCAGGTCCTGCCGAAGAGCGTGGAACCCATCGCGATCTTCGTACAACCGCCGGGAGCGTTCCTGGTCTTCGCGCTGATCATCGCGATCATGAATGCAATTGGCATCAAGACCCGGCAGAGAGAGCTGGTCGAGAGTGATGGCTGTGACGGCAACTGCGCAGCCTGCCAGATTGCCTGCGATCATCCGAAAATCGAGGAGAAGGAGGAAGAGAAACAATGACCAACCTGCTTTTGATCATCATCACCTGCGCACTGATCAACAACGTCGTTTTGAATCAGTTCCTTGGCATCTGCTCCTTCCTTGGCGTATCCAAACAGATGAAAGCTTCCGCCAGCCTGGGCGGCGCTGTCATCTTCGTCATCACCATCGCGTCCGCTGTCGCGAGCCTCTTGTATAAGTATATTCTGGAACCCTTCGAGATCACCTATATGAAGACCATCGTCTTCATCCTGGTCATCGCGGCCCTGGTCCAGATCGTGGAAATGTTCCTGAAGAAGAAGTCTCCGGCTGTGTATAAGGCGCTGGGCATCTACCTGCCGCTGATCACCACCAACTGTGCGGTGCTGGGCGTGGCGCTGACCAATGTCCAGAACGAGTACACGTTTATGGAGAGCGTGATCGCCGGCTTCGGTACCGGCGTCGGCTATACGATCGCCATCGTCCTGCTGGCCGGCATCCGCAGCCGCATCAATGAGGAAGACCTGCCCGCTCCGCTGCGCGGCGCGCCGATCGTCATGATCAGTGCGGCGCTCATGTCCATTGCGTTCATGGGCTTCTCCGGGCTGGCGCTGTAAAGGGGGATCACCATGACGATACTCATAACTACCATCGTGATCACCGTGATCGGTATCATCGTCGGTGCCGGTTTGGTCTTTACCTCGAAAAAGTTTTATGTGGAAGTGGACGAGCGGGAGGCAGCGGTGCGTGCCTGCCTGCCGGGCAATAACTGCGGTGCCTGCGGTTACGCGGGCTGCGATGCCCTGGCGGCCGCCATCGCGCAGGAGACCGCTCCTGTCAACGCATGTCCGGTCGGCGGCGCTGCTGCTGCAGAGAAGATCGGCGGCATCATGGGTGTAGCCGCGGAAGTGGGCGAGAAGAACGTTGCTTTCGTACGCTGCAAGGGTACCTGTGATGTGACCGGTACGCTGGGCAATTATGTGGGTCTGCAGGACTGCCGCAGCGCGGTCATGTCCGGACTGACTTTGAACGATTGCGGTTACGGCTGTTTGGGCTTGGGTTCCTGCGTCACTGCATGTCCGCAGGGCGCCATCCAAGTGGTGAATGGCGTGGCCGTCGTCGATGAGAGCAAATGTATCAGCTGCGGCCTGTGTACCAAAGCCTGCCCGAAAGGCCTGATCGAACTCAAACCGATCAGCAAGAAGGTCCGGGTCCAGTGCTCCAATAAGGACCGTGGTCCGCAGGTCAAAGCGGTCTGTTCCGCCGGCTGCATCGGCTGCATGCTCTGCACACGCCAGTGCGAGTTCGATGCCATCCATGTGGATCAGAATGTGGCCCATATCGATTATGAAAAATGCACGCAGTGCGGCAAATGTGTTGAAAAATGCCCGGTCAAGGTCATTACACCGCCTGAGGCCGGCTGAGGGGGTACCATATGGATACCAAAAGAAATGTAAAGATCATCGTCGCCGCGGTCATCATTCTGCTGAGTGTGACCTTCTGCTGCGGTGTGATCGGCGGACGGGACGTCATGTACCACCTGAAGGACCGTTCCGCGATCGGACCCTTGACCCGCGATGATATCCAGTACTTGCATGAAGAGGCTCCGGCTGCGACTTCCAAAGATGGCACGATCAACGCGTCGGACTGGGAAGCAATGTATCCGGAGATCGTGGCCACCATGGGTGACAACGATAAGAACTCTTATATCGTAAGTTATCTGGAAGAGGATCCGTACCTGGTCAATATTTACGAGGGATTTGGTTTTGCCAAGGAGTATGGCAGTGCCCGCGGTCATAATTATACCTTGGAAGACGTGGCCAACACCGCGCGTCCGCATCCCATGGCCAACTGCCTAACATGTAAAACCCCGAACTTCACCAAACTGGTCAACGACCAGGGCGTCGGTGTGTACACCATGGAGTTCGGTGAGGTCATGGCCAAGATGGAAGAGAACGTCAGCTGCTACACCTGCCACGGCAACGAGGCAAATGACGCCGGTAAACTTGTCGTTACCCATTCCTATGTGACCAAAGCTCTGGGTGAATCTGTAAATGAGATCGATCCTTCCACCCTGTCCTGCGGACAGTGCCACATCGAGTATTACTTTACTCCGGAAGACAAAGAGACCATGATGCCCTACCACGACGTGGAGAGCATGACGCCGGAAGCCATCCTTGCATATTATGATGAGATGGGCTTCTCCGACTGGACGCAGGAGAGCACGGGCACGCCTCTGCTCAAAGCCCAGCATCCGGAAATGGAAACGTTCCTGACCGGTAAACATGCAGGCCTGCTGAACTGTGCGGACTGCCATATGCCGATGGTGGAGGATGAAGAAGGCAAGGTCTACCACAGTCACGAGCTGGTCAGCCCGCTGCAGAACGAGGAACTGCTGTCCCGCTGCGCGACCTGTCACCAGGATGTGGATGTCGTGAATATGGTCACCCGCCTGCAGGAGCGTGTCACCGCACGTGAGACCGAAGTCGGCAACAAGCTTTCCGCGTTCAAGGATGCGCTGGCGGAAGCGGTCGCCGCGGGCAAGATGAGTGAGGAAGATCTGAATGCCGTCCGTAAGCTCCATCGTGAAGCACAGTGGTTCTTCGACTTCTGCTACGTGGAGAACGCGGAAGGTGCGCACAATTCCGAACTGGCCATGCATTGCCTGGACACCTCCGAAGAGAAGATCGCCGAAGGCATGGCGCTGCTCGGCCTGTAAAGGACGTATATGTCAAAACTTCAAAAACTGGGGAAACAGCTGTTTTCCATGAAATTCGCGATAGGGCTGCTGGTGGTGCTGGCGTTATACTGCTCCGCCGGCAGCTTTATCAGTCAGGGACAAAGCTATGAGTGGTACGCGGCGGCGTATTCCGAACGCACCGCCGGCCTGATCATCGCGCTGCATCTGGACGATGCGTTCCACAGTGTCACGTTTATCGTCTTAAGTGCACTCTTGTGTCTGGACCTGCTGATGTGCGATATCATCCGGCTGCCCAACCTGCTGCGGCGCTTCCGGGCGGAACGGGATCCGGAAAAGATCCTTAAAAGCAGTGCGGACTGCATGACCGAAGGCCTTGCGGATCCGGCGCCGGTGTTTGCCGCTTTCCATATGACGCAGGTGCACAGCGGGACCACGGAAGCGGGGACCGAGTACCGGGCGGCATCGAAGCACAGCATCGGGCTGTGGGGCGCCTGGGTCTGCCATCTGGGCATCCTCCTGCTGATCTTAAGCTTCGGCCTGGGCCAGATGACCAAGGAGCAGTATGCGGTCTATGGTGTAACGGGGCAGACGCGGCAGATCGGTGATACAGAAAAGTTCGTGACGATCGATGATTTCCAGGTGGATCTGCGTGAGGATGATACGGTGCGACAGTATACCGCGAGCCTTACGGTGACGGATGTCGCGACCGGTACGTCTGAAAGCGGCAAAGCCTCTGTCAACCACCCGGCGAAGCTCTTCGGCATGAAATTCTACCAGAACTCCACCGGTTGGGC
>JAFVHC010000085.1 GCA_017474705.1 Bacillota bacterium | reverse complement strand
AGATATTTATGATGAAGGCTACTGGTATCTCGAGGTAAGCGCAGGCGGCGCGTCCAAAGCTGCCGCCGTGCAATGGCTCAAAGAATATGGTGGTTTTGATGAACTGGTCGTCTTTGGCGATAATATGAACGATCTGTCCATGTTCGCCGCGGCAGACCGGGCGTATGCTGTGGCCAATGCAGTGCCGGCCGTAAAGGAAAAGGCGGATCGGGTCATCGGCGCGAATGTCGACTGCGGTGTGCCCGCGTTCATCGAAGAAGAACTGAGGAGGGAAACAGATGGGACGGTATGACGGGTATTTGTTTCTCTCTGATATGGACGGGACGCTCACGTATCGGGATCATGTCTCACCTGAGAACCAGGAAGCCATCCGGTTCTTCCAGAAAGAAGGCGGCATCTTCACCATTGCGACGGGCCGGCCGCCCATGTACATCCGCCGGTTCCTGGATCAGGTAGAACCTAATTCGTATGTCGTCGCGGTCAATGGGGCAGTCATATATGATCTGAAAGAGGACCATCTGGTCTGGTATGACAGCCTTCCGGAGGATGCGGTCGAGGTCGTCGAATATGTACAGGCGCATCATCCGCAGGCGCGCTCCATACATACGACGAACTCTTTCAGCGACTATTCCGTCGCCTTCGATCCTAAGAAAGACGGTAGTTTTCGAGAGTTCGCGGCGCATATGCCGGGACCCTGGTATAAAATGATCGTGATCGAAGAAGCAGCCCGTTCCGGTGAAGGTCTGGCGGATCTGATCGAGCATTTCGGAGACCGGTTCCGTTTCGAACGCAGCTGGCCGGAAGGGATCGAGATGCATTCCCTTGGCAGCGGCAAGGACGTAGCCATCCGGAAGCTGAAAGAACTCCTTCCTTCCGTACATACGGTGCTGGCCGCCGGTGACTATGAGAACGACGTAGCGATGCTCAAGGAAGCGGATATCGGGTACGCCATGGGCAATGCCCCGGAACACGTCAAAAAAGAAGCCGATCGTGTGGCGCCGGTCTTTACCGAGCATGCGATCGCGCAGATCATATATTCCATCAAGTGAATACAAGGAGGAAATCATACATGGCAATGACAAAAAAACCAGTAAAAGGTATGAAGGATATACTGCCGGAGGAGATGGCGATCCGCGATTACGCGATCAATCTCATCAAGGAGACGTACAAAGGATTTGGATTCACGCCCATCGAAACACCGACGATGGAGCATATCGGCAACCTCAACAGCAAAGAGGGCGGCGAGAACGAAAAACTGATCTTCAAGGTCCTTAAACGCGGCCAGAAACTGGATCTGGACAAGGCGGCAAATGAGAACGATCTGGTCGACAGCGGCCTGCGTTATGATCTTACGGTGCCGCTGTGCCGCTATTATTCCAACAACTCCGAGATCCTGCCCGCGCCGTTCAAGGCGCTGCAGGTGGGCAGTGTGTATCGTGCGGACCGTCCGCAGCGAGGCCGTTTCCGCCAGTTCACCCAGTGTGATATCGATATTCTGGGCGATCCGACCAACCTGGCAGAGATCGAACTGATCCTGGCTACGACCACTTTGTTGGGCAAGCTGGAGTTCTCCAACTTCAAGGTACACATCAATGACCGCCGGTTCCTGAAAGCTATGGCAGCATATGCCGGCTTCCCGGAAGATCGGACCGACGTCGTCTTCATCATCCTGGATAAGATGGACAAGATCGGCTGGGAAGGCGTACAGGAAGAACTGCTGAAGGAAGGTTTCGGAGAGGAAAGCGTAGCGAAATACGTTGCTCTGTTCGAACACATGGGCACCGGTAAAGAGGCCATCGCGTATCTTGCGGAGCAGCTGGGCAGTTTCCTGGATCCGGCCGCTGTTCAGAACCTGAATGAGATCATCGATGCGGTAGATGCGCTGAAGACGGCTGATTTTGAGCTGGCTTTCGATGCTACACTGGTCCGCGGCATGGGCTATTACACCGGCACCATCTTTGAGATCGAGATGCTGGATTTTGGCAGCGCCTGCGGAGGCGGGGGCCGTTATGATGAACTGATCGGTAAATTCACCGGTATGAAGGTGCCGGCCTGCGGTTTCTCCATTGGCTTTGAACGTATCATTACCTTGCTTTTGGAACGCGGCTTCAAAGTGCCCGGCGCTGCGGCGAAAAAAGCATATCTGATCGAAAAAGGAATGAACGCGGAAGGGATCCGCAAGGTGCTGGAACAGGCGCAGGAAGAACGGGCTTCCGGTATGACCGTAGCGGTCAGCATGCGCAATAAGAATGCCAAATTCCAGAAAGACCAACTGACCAAAGAAGGGTATACCGAGATCGTCGATGTCTACAAAAAATGATCTGCATCTGTACATGATCCGTCACGGTGAAACAGACTGGAACGTACGGCATATCCTGCAGGGAACGGCGGATATCCCGCTGAATGAAAACGGCCGCGCGCAAGCCCTTGTCCTGGCGAAAGAACTGGAAGAAAAAGGGCTGATTTTCGACCGCATCTACTGCAGCCCCCTGAGCCGGGCCAAAGATACGGCCATGCTTGCGACCGGCTGCAGTGCTGAAGACCTGATCATCGATCCGCGATTGATAGAGATCGAGTTCGCCGAGTTGGAAGGCGCCCCTTATGAACTGAGAGATCCGGAAGCGGTAGCCCGTCTGCCCGAGAATCTGCGGAATTTCGCCGAAGATCCGGCGCATTTCGTTCCCGTGGAGGGAGGAGAGCACTTCCAGGATGTGATCCGACGGCTGGGCAGTTTTCTTGCGGATCTGGAGCGGACGGTCGATAAGGAAGAGAATGTGCTCATCGTATCCCATGGCTGTGCTTTGCATGGCTTGCTCTATGAACTTTGTGAGAAGACAGATCTTAAGGATTATTGGGAACCCTTGCTGGGTAATTGCCGTTTGGCAGAATGGAAAAAAGGAGAATTGATCTTATGAAGTATATGATCGCCTCGGATATCCACGGATCCGCATACTATGCACGACAGATGGTCGAAGCTTTCCAGCGGGAACAGGCTGACCGTCTCATCCTTCTGGGTGATCTGCTGTACCATGGCCCGCGCAATGATCTGCCGGAAGGGTACGCTCCGAAAGAAGTCATCGATCTGTTGAATGCTTTAAAGGACCGGATCTTCTGCGTACGCGGCAATTGTGAAGCTGAAGTAGATCAGATGGTGCTGGATTTCCCGGTCATGGCAGATTACGCGCTGATCGATCTGGGACGGAACGTGCTGTTTGTCACCCATGGCCATGTGTATAATGAAGCGCAGCTGCCGCCGCTCCAGAAGGGCGATATCCTGTTGCATGGGCATACCCATGTGGATGCGCTCGTGGTGCATGAAGATCACATCTACATGAATCCCGGGTCGGTCGCCATACCAAAAGAGGAAAGGCCGCACAGTTATATGACTTTAGAGAATGGCCTGTTCCTGTGGAAGACCTTGGATGGTACGATCTATCAGAGCTACCAGTATGGTTCCTGATCTGTACGGCCGCGAAAATGAAAAAAGCCAGTCATCAGACTGGCTTTTATAGTATTTCTTTTACGGCTTCCGGAGCAAGGATCCCTTCAGATACCAGGTATTCCAAAAGGTTTTTCAGGATACCGTCGGCGTAACTGTAACCATGGATCCCTAAGGCTTCGGCCCCGCGGACATTTGCCGGGCTGTCGTCGATGAAGAGGACTTCTTCGGGTTTCAGCCTATACGTATCCAGCAGGTATCGGTAGATCTCCGAACCGGGCTTGAGCAGCTTAAGATCTGAGGAAAGGACGATACCGTTCAGATACCGGAAGGCGGGGATGCCTTTCTTATAGATATGGAATTGCTGCCCTGCGTTGGAAAGCAGATACAGGGGGATGCCGGAGGCGCTGAGGACAGCCATCAGCCGCTCGATCCCGGAAAAGACGGGCATGTTTTCATACCAGTGATGCAGCAGATACAAACCTTTATCAACAAGCGGGCCTGGCAGGGAGGCCTTAAGGACCTGGTCGAATTCCTCCAGCTCGATGGTCCCTTCATCCAGGCGAAACCATTCCTGGGAATGGAATACGGCGTCTTCCAGGATGCGGGCTTCATCCGGATCTTTGGTGACGCGGCGGACGTACAGCGCGGGATCATATTGAAAGATCACACCGCCCATATCGAAAACGATGGCACGGATCATGAGGCGATCCTCCTTGTAAGTTCTATATGATACAGGTGTATTATAGGTTTTTCCTGATACCTTGTCAAATACTGCAGATCAGTCTTGACAGGCTCGGAAGAAGTAGAGTACACTATTTGTCAGGCCTTTGCCCGAAAGCAACGGATCTGATTCAAAACCCAAAAGAAAAGGAAGCACAAAAACCTATGGCATCTGATCAAGTCCGCCTCAGAAAAGGTATTCTGAGGCGGTTTATACCGTATTACAAACCGCATCTGAAACTCTTCATCACAGATATGTTCTGTGCGACCTTCATTGCGGCGGTCGATCTGATCTTCCCATCGGCGATCCGCAAAGTGTTGAGCGAGATCCTGCCGAACCGGCAGTTCCGGCTGTTCTTCACTATCGTTGCGGTGCTCGCGATCTTGTACGGCCTGCGTGCCGCGGCTGAATTCTTCATCAATTACTGGGGCCATATCATGGGCGTGCGTATGGAATACGATATGCGCCAGGACCTGTTCGATCATCTGCAGAAGATGTCTTTCAAGTTCTACGATAACAACCAGACGGGTCAGCTGATGAGCCGTGTCACCAACGATCTTTTTGATATCACGGAAATGGCGCATCATGGTCCTGAGGATCTGTTCCTGTCGGTGGTCATGTTCATCGGTTCGTTCATCATCATGCTGCGCATGCACTGGAAGCTGACTTTGATCGCATACATTTTCGTTCCGATCATGCTGACCTTCGCCATCATCGTGCGCAGACGCATGCGGCAGGCGCAGCGGCGGGTCCGCCGTCGGGTCGCGGATATCAATGCTCGGCTGGAGAACAGTCTTTCCGGTATCCGCGTGGCCAAAGCCTTTGCCAATGAAGAGCATGAAAAAGAAGAGTTCCAGAAGGGCAACAGTGAGTTCCGCGGCGCCAAAAAAGAATCTTACAAGTATATGGGATTGTTCCAGACCGGTCTGGATACCCTGGGCAATGTTCTGAATATCACGATCCTGGTCTTCGGTGGTATTTTCTTTGTGCGCGGAGAGATCAGTGCTACGGACATCCTGACGTTCGTATTGTACATTTCCACTTTTATGAAACCGATCACCAAACTCAGCAATTTCACGCAGCAGTTTGAGACGGGTATGACCGGTTTTGAGCGTCTGCTGGAGATCCTTGACACAGATCCAGATATCCAGGACAAGCCCGATGCGAAAGAAATGACGAATGTCAAAGGAGAGATCCGCTTCAACGACGTCACTTTCTCGTACAACGAAAATGAAGCCAAGGTACTGCATCATATCGACATGACGATCCCGGCCGGCAAGATGCTGGCTCTGGTCGGGCCGTCCGGCGGTGGTAAAACCACCATGTGCCACCTGATCCCGCGCTTCTATGAAGTGGACCGCGGCAGTATCACCATCGATGGTCAGAACATCCAGGACGTCACCATGCGTTCCCTGCGCAGGAACATAGGTCTGGTGCAGCAGGAAGTCTTCCTGTACTCCGGCACGGTCCGTGAGAATATCATGTACGGACGGCTGGATGCGACGGAGGAGGAAATGATCGAGGCGGCCAAGGCGGCCAATATCCATGATTTCATCATGACACTGCCGCAAGGATATGATACCGATATCGGACAGCGGGGCGTCCGGCTGTCCGGTGGT
>JAFVHC010000084.1 GCA_017474705.1 Bacillota bacterium | reverse complement strand
CCCAAGGCATGGATTCCCAGGCTTTCTTGGCTTCCAGCGCAGCTGCGATAGCGTCTTTCAGTTCTTTTTCGCCGGCCATATGATACCGGGCGATCACATGCTGATGGTCGTGCGGCATGACGATATCTTTCGTTACGCCGGTGCGGACTTCTTTGCCACCGATGATCAGAGGGATCTCAATGATCTCAGCTGACTGCTTTTCCAGTTCCCGTGTCAAAGCCAGGCGTTCCGGCGATCCGGGCATATATCCAAGGACCGGTTCGTTGGCCGGCATGGCAAGTTTATAGGTACCGTTGTTCATAATCTTACGCTCCTAACTATGATAAATGTTATGATATTATGATTATAAACGCCTGACAGTCAAAAATCAACCTGTAAATCAATTGTAATATCGTATCACTTGACAGATTGCGCGCAAATTAGGTATAATCCCGTATAATAGGTATAAAATGCGCTATAGGAGAAGACAAAGCGAAGCTGCAGAAAGCCCGGATAAACAGATAAGAATTGGGGGCAGCAGCCGAGGAAAAACAGGGGGCATTTATGATGAAGAAAACGATGACAAGGCTCATCAGTCTGCTGATGGCAGCGCTTATTTTGATCCCTTCGTCTCTGCCTGTTTTCGCGGAGGAAGCGGAATCGGGAGAACCGATATCTCAGACAGAAGAAGTTGAAGAAGCATTCTTCGAAGAAGAAACCGAAACAGCAGATCAAGAGGCGATCCAGACAGAAGAGCCGTTGCCGCCGGAGGAAGAAACTTCTGAAGAGACCACTGAAGAAATAATAGAGGAGGAACCTCTTCAGGAACCGGAAGAAGAGCTGATCATTCCGGATGAGACAGCTGCAGCAGAAGAAGAGGCTGCGGTCGAAGAGCCCGAAGTTCCGCAGGAAGATCCCATCGCTCCGGAAGAAGACATCAAACTTGTTGCCAGCACTTTACCGGACGAGATCATGGATCTTTCAAAGGCCGAGATCGAACTTACAGACGAGGCTCCGATCATCTATGATGGCACGGCTAAGGAACCGGAATTCATCTTGATCTATAAAAAGGACGAGACGGCCGAGGAATACCGGGTCGTTCTGGATGATCTGAAAACAGCGTGCGACGTTGTTTATTCCGACAATATCAATGCGGGTACTGCTAAGATCACCATCACATATAAAGATGATGCGGAAAAGACCAACAAGCTGGAAGCGCCATTTACCATTGAAAAGGCACCGCAGACATTCAACGCAGTCGTCCTTTCGACGAACATGTATGTGTATGAAAAACAGAGCATTACGGTAAGCGGGAATTACGGAAAGCTTACATATGCAAGTTCGAATAAGGCGATCGCGACTGTCACATCCAAAGGTGTTATTTCCGCTGTTGATGAAGGTACTGTCAGTATCACGGTGAAAGCAGCAGGTGACGCCAATCACCTTGCCGGTTCGGTCGTTCTGGTTCTGCAGATCGAGTACGAGGAGTTCGATATCAAGAACTGTGTCATCACTTTGGCGGAGACGCAGTTTACGTACAGCGGATCGGAGTTCTGTCCGGCGGTCACCGTTACGTATAAAGACCGTGCATTGGCCGAGAATACGGAATATACACTGACGTATTCCAATAATATCAATGCCGGTAAGGGCAAGGTCGCGATCACACCGATGGGACACTGCCACGGCAGCAAAGTGACCAAGACGTTCACGATCGCAAAAGCGAAAAATCCGATCGTGGCAAGCAGCGTAAACAAACTGTACTCTTTGAAGGCGCAGTCCTTTACACTGAATGCAACCGCTAAAGAAAACGCGGTACTTTCTTTCAAATCCAACAAGACCCAGATCAAGGTCGACGCTGCAACAGGCAAGGTCACGATCGCAGCCGGCTATATGGGGTCCGCCAAGATCACGATCACATCCTCGGAAACAGCGAACTATCTTGAAACCAGTAAAACCGTCAATGTATATGCGCGTTACATGACCAAGACCCGCATCCTGGAAGCGATCAAGGGGATCTTGGCGTCCTGGGACGGTTCATGGCATGGCAGTGCTGCGTATAAGCAGATCATCAATACCTACAATGCGTATGCGGATCAGATCGGTGCGGGCAAGATGCAGACGAGCTATCCCTGGTGCGCTGCTACTGTCTCCGCCGCCTGGATCACAGCAGGTATTGCAAAGTACACGGGTATTGAGATGTCCTGCGGCAGGTTCATCAATATCGCTAAAAACAATGATGCGTGGAACAATGACTGGAAAAGCGTGCCCAAAGTCGGCGACGCCATCATCTTCTCTTATGATGGTTCGCATTCCAGCCACGATCACATCGGTATGGTCATCGCCGTCTCCAAGGATAAAAAGACCTTCACCACCATCGAAGGCAATACGAGCGGAAGCGGCATGTATAACGGAAAGGTCGGAACGTACACCTATAAGGTAAGTTATAAGAACATCCAGGGCTTCATTTCGTACGACTACTCTGATATAGCCAATAAGATGAAATACGTCAAGAAGATCGATGATGATACCTTGATCACTGTTTCATCCATCGCCACCCAGAACTATACAGGTTCCGCACTTCGTCCGAAGCCTACGATCAAAGATAATGGAAAAACCTTGACAGAGGGTACAGACTACACACTGTATTATACTTCCAATACTGCGCCTGGCACGGCCTCGATCACGATCGACGGCAAAGGTAATTATACCGTCGTGCGCACGGTTTCCTTTACCATCAAGGCATCGTACTCTTATTATCACGTCATTGAAACGGATGTGCGGTATCGTACAGGTCCAGGCACCAGCTATTCTATCGCAGGCACTTTCAAGAAGAATCAGAACGTAAAGATCGTTAAAGGATATTCCAAATCCGCCAATGGGTATACCTGGTATGCGGTCATGACGGATCCAATACCTATTATACGGTCTCCAAATATCTGAAAAAGGGCAAGTACGTATCGAACACCAAGAGCATCAACGCAGACAGCATAACGGTCTCCAAGATCAGCAACAAGAGTTTCAAAGCCGCGGCGATCAAGCCGTCGCCGACCATCAAGGACGGGGATACGAAGCTGGTCAAAGGCACGGATTACACGTTGTCCTATAAGAACAACAAGTGGCCGGGGACCGCTACGGTCACGATCACCGGTATCGGCAAGTATTCGGGTACCCGGACGGTGACCTTCAAGATCGTCGGCAAGTATACCAAGTATACGGCAAAATATGCGTTGAATTACCGCAGCAAACCGTCGACCTCCGGTACGATCAAAGGTACGTTTGCACAGGGTGCAACGGTCACGGTATTGAATGGGTATTCGAAATCGGCGAATGGCTATACGTGGGTCATCGTCAAAGTCGGAACGAAGTATTATTATACTGCAAAAGATTTTCTTAAATGACAAGGAATCACATCGATGAATCAAAGGATCAAAGCTTTACGTGAAACCAGTCTGAACACTCAGGCCCGCCTCTACATGGAGCGGGCCGATATCATGACGGACGCATATCAGAAATACGAAGGAACTGTCTCTATACCGGAGATGCGCGCGATCGCCTTCCGGGAGTTCATGTCCAGAAAGACACTGTATATCGGTGCGGGCGAACTCATCGTAGGAGAAAAAGGCGATGGGCCTCAGGCTGCGCCATCTTTCCCGGAATTGTGCTGCCATACGCTGGAAGATATGCACGTCATGAATGACCGGGACCTGATCAATTTCACGGTCACAGAAGAGGATTTGAAGCTGCAGGAAGAGAAGATCATCCCTTACTGGAAGGAGCGCAGCATCCGCGCCAAGATCCTCGAAGCCATGACGCCCGAGTGGAAGGACTGCTATGAAAGCGGGATCTTCACAGAGTTCATGGAGCAGCGCGGCCCAGGCCATACCGTCGGCTCCGAAAAGATCTATCTCAAAGGTTTTCTGGATTATCAGAAAGATATCCAGGATGCTTTGGAGCAGCTGGACTATCTCAATGATTTTGAAGCACCGGCAAAACGGGATCAGCTGAAGGCCATGTCCATCGCCTGCGATGCGATCATGATCCTCGGCCGCCGTTATGCTGCGTATGCGAGGGAACTGGCGGAGCAGGAGAGTGATCCGGTACGCAAGGAAGAATTGCTGCAGATCGCCAAGAACTGTGATGTCGTGCCTGCGCATGCACCGGAGACCTTCTGGCAGGCCATCCAGATGTACTGGTTCGTACATCTGGGCGTGACTACGGAGCTCAATCCGTGGGACGCTTACAGCCCCGGCCGTTTCGATCAGCACCTGATCCGATTCTATCGCAAAGATACAAAAGACGGTATCCTGGACGATGATAAGGCGCTGGAATTGCTGGAGTGTCTGTGGGTCAAGTTCAACAACCAGCCCGCACCTCCGAAGGTCGGTATCACGCTGAAGGAATCAGGCACTTATACGGATTTCGCGAACATCAATACCGGAGGCATCACGCCGGACGGTAAGGACGGTGTCAATGACGTTTCCTATTTGATCCTGGACTGCATGGACGAAATGAAGCTGCTGCAGCCGTCCTCCAATGTGCAGATCAGCCGTAAAACGCCGCGCGCGTTCCTGCTCAGAGCCTGTGAGATCAGCCGTAAAGGCTGGGGACAGCCTGCTTTCTACAATACAGAAGCGATCGTCCAGGAACTGCTGAATGCAGGAAAATCCATCGAGGATGCCCGACGTGGCGGTACTTCCGGCTGCGTAGAGACCGGTGCATTCGGTAATGAAGCTTACATCCTGACCGGCTATTTCAACCTGCCGAAGATCCTGGAGATCACGCTGAACAATGGTTTCGACAAGGTATCCGGCAAGCAGCTGGGCTTGAAGACCGGCAATGCCGAGGATTACAAGTCCTATGAGGAATTGTGGGAAGCTTATAAAAAGCAGGTACGGCATTTTGTTGACATCAAAGTGGCCGGTTCCAATATGATCGAGAGCATCTATGCCAGATACATGCCCGCGCCGTTCCTGTCCATCATCACCAATGACTGCATCGCGAAGGGCAAGGATTACAATGGTGGCGGAGCCCGCTATAACACCAAGTACATCCAGGGTGTCGGCATCGGCACCATCACGGATTCCCTGGCGGCGATCAAATATAATGTATTCGATAAGCAGCTCTTCACCATGCAGGAACTGATGCAGGCGCTGGATGACAATTTCGAAGGCCACGACAGGATCAAGCACTTGGTCAGCCGTCGGACGCCCAAATACGGCAACGATGATGATTATGCCGATGATATCATGGTCGACGTCTTCACCATGTATCGGGATACCGTTACCGGACGGCATACACCGATCGGTGCGACGTATCGGGTAGACATGCTGCCCACCACCTGCCACGTCTATTTCGGCGAGGTCATGATGGCCAGCCCCAACGGCCGCCTGGCGCACGTGCCTGTCTCCGAAGGCATCTCTCCGGAGAAGGGGGCAGATACTCATGGTCCGACCGCTGTCATCAAGTCATGCTCAAAGATGGATCACTTAAGCACCGGCGGTACGCTGCTCAATCAGAAATTCACTCCGGCTGTCGTAGCCGGCAAGGAAGGCCTGGATCATATGGCCGACCTGATCCTGGCATATTTCAATATGGATGGACATCACATCCAGTTCAACGTCATCGATCGTGAGACCTTGATTAAGGCGCAGCAGCATCCGGATGAATATCGTGATCTGATCGTGCGTGTCGCCGGATACAGCGACCATTTCCGGAACCTGAGCAAGGCGCTTCAGGACGAGATCATCAACAGAACGGAGCAGAGCTTCGGTTGAAATGATATTCCATGATATAATAGCCCTGGCCCTATATCTATCCCGCACATGAGGATATGGGGACAGGGCCTTTTATTATGCCTTACGATGCTGCAATGGGCATAATTACCTATAAAAGCAAGAAAATCAAAAAATCCTTGTATATCCCATGTATTGAAAAAGATCGTTAAATCTTATATCATTGTATCATCAGTTGGAAGTGTCGGTAGTTGGCTGTCAAACGCACGGAAAAGGAGCGAAGAACGCGCATGAAACTGTTGGAAGAGCGGATCCGCAAAGATGGCATCGTTCGTGAAGGCAACATTCTGAAAGTAGATAGTTTTCTCAATCACCAGATGGATATCGCTTTGTTTTCCGAGATGGGCAAGGAGTTTGCCCGTCTGTTTGCCGAATGCGGCGTCAACAAGATCCTTACTATAGAGGCATCCGGAATCGGTATTGCGTGCATCGCTGCGCAGGAGTTCGGGTGCCCTGTTGTTTTTGCCAAGAAAAACAAGACCAAGAACATCGCCGGCGATGTCTGGACGTCCAAGGTGGAGTCTTTCACACATGGCAGGGTCTACGATATCATCGTTTCCAAGGACTTCCTTACGAAGGAGGATCGGGTCCTGATCATCGATGATTTCCTGGCGATGGGGTCTGCGCTGCAGGGGCTGATTAAACTGGTCCGGGATTCCGGTGCCACGCTGATCGGCGCGGGCATCGCGATCGAAAAAGCATTTCAGCCTGGCGGTGATCTGATCCGCTCCCAGGGCATCCGCGTGGAGTCTCTGGCACGTATCGCTTCCATGGATCCGGAAACGGGCGTGGAATTCTGCTGATCTATTGGATTTTAAGCCTTGATCCGGCTTGAAATAGAAAACCATTTTGTGGAGGAAAAAAATGAAGAAATTGCTTGCTGTTCTCCTGGTGCTGGCGATGGCTCTGAGCCTTTGTGCATGTGCTTCCAAGCCCCAGGAAACTCAGAAGACCGAATCTCAGACTGAAGAAACCAAAGAAGAGGCGCCTGCAGAAGAGAAGACGGAAGAGCCTGCCGGCAACACCGTAAAAGCAGGTTTCATCTTCCTGCATGATGAAAACTCTACATATGACCTCAACTTCATGAATGCTGCGAAAGAAGCCTGTGAAGCTCTGGGCATCGAGTACATCATCAAGACCAACATTCCTGAAGGTCAGGAGTGCTATGACGCTGCTATGGAACTGATCGATGAAGGCTGCAACTTCATCTTTGCTGATTCCTTTGGTCATGAAGATTTCATGATCCAGGCTGCGAAAGAGAATCCGAACGTACAGTTCGCACATGCGACCGGTACCAAAGCCCACACCGAAGGCCTTGCTAACTATCACAATGCTTTTGCTGAGATCTTTGAAGGCCGTTTCCTGGCCGGTGTCGCTGCTGGTCTGAAGCTCAATGAAATGATCGACAATGGTACCATCACTGCGGATCAGGCGAAGATGGGTTATGTTGGTGCTTTCACCTACGCCGAAGTTATCTCCGGTTACACCTCCTTCTTCCTGGGCGCTCGCTCTGTTTGCCCGTCCGTAACGATGGAAGTCACCTTCACCGGTTCCTGGTACGATGAGACCGCCGAGAAGGAAGGCGCGAACACCCTGATCCAGAACGGCTGCGTCCTGATCAGCCAGCATGCGGACTCCATGGGTGCTCCGACTGCCTGCGAGACCGCCGGTGTCCCGAACGT
>JAFVHC010000083.1 GCA_017474705.1 Bacillota bacterium | reverse complement strand
TGGCCGAGCGCGCCGGCGTCACCATCAAGACCGGCGTGGAAGTTACACCGGAACTGGTCCGTACGGAAGATCCCTATGCGCTGATCATCGCCGTAGGTTCTGCACCATTGGTGCCTCCGATCCCCGGGCTTACCGGCGAGAACGTGACCATCTTCAACAACTATTATCTGGAGAAAGACAATGTCGGTCAGGACGTGGTCGTGCTGGGCGGCGGCCTCGCGGGCTGCGAATGCGCGATCCATCTGGGTCAGGAAGGCAAGACCGTCCATCTGGTGGAGATGCGCGACACTCTGGCGCCGGATGCCAACGTCCGTCACCGTCCGCTGTTGCTGGCCGAGATCGATAAGTATGTCACCGTGCACACCGGCCACCGGGCTCTCAGCGTCACCGAGGAAGGCGTCATCTGCGCCAACGCAGATGGTGCAGAAGTCCTGATCCCCGGTCGCAGCGTGATCTGCGCACTGGGCCAAAAGGCCCGTACCGACATGGTGGAAGCGTTGGAAAACACTGCTCCCTTCGTCCGTGTCATCGGCGATGCCCGCAAAGTTTCCACCATCACCAACGCTGTTTATGACGGCTATCATGCCGCACTGGATATCTAAAACACAAGGAGGATATTATGGAAGTCAGACCGTACACTTATGAAGAGTTTCCGGAATTCACCGAGCCTGTCGAAGGTGCTCATATCATCGAAACGACCGGCGATGAGATGGGTGTGCTCTACATGCACGACGTCGAGTATGACAATGTGGCTGGAGTCCCGCTGCGCCTGCAGATCCTGATCCCCAACTGCCGCAACGACAAGTATGATTTTATGTCCGATCAGCAGCCATTCGCACGCCCCTGCCTCGTCTGGGTGCAGGGTTCCGCGTGGTTCCAGCAGTACATATACATGAAAGTCGGAGACCTGGCCCGGTTTGCCAACCGCGGCTATGTCTGCGCGATCGTGGAATACCGCCACTCCGGTATCGCTTCCTTTCCGGCGCAGGCTGTGGATGCCCGCAACGCCATCCGTTTCCTGAAAAAGAACGCCGGTAAGTTCGGCATCGATCCCGAGCGCATGATCGTCGCGGGGGATTCTTCCGGTGGACATACCGCGATGTGGGCGGGCATGCTGCACAACGATGACACCGAGCAGAACCACTTCCCCGGCATCAGCGCGGAAGTCCAGGGCATCATCAATCACTATGGTTCCACCTCCGTCATGGCGCCGGATTCCAACCCCCAGACCGTCAATCACTGTCGGCCGGACAGCCCGGAAGGCCAGGTCATGGGCGGCCGCGACCTGCTGGAGCATCCGGAATGGGCGCGTGCGCTGAGCGTCGAGTGCAACATCGATGAGACTACCCAGCTGCCGCCGGTGGTGATCTTCCACGGCACAAAGGACCGCACCGTCAACTGCACGGGCAGCGTCATCCTGTACCAGCGGCTGAAGGAGACCGGTCATCCGGCCGACCTGTATCTCATCAAAGGTGCCGACCACGGCGGCAGCGAGTTCTGGACCGATACGGTGCAGGATATCATGGAAGATTTTATGAAGAAGTGCTTTGCTTAAGATCCTTTGCATATAAAAAAGCTCCTGTTCTTATGTGAACAGGAGCTTTTCACTTTCTCATTTCTTTTCTTCATAGGAATCCCGGACCTTACACAAGGCCTGGTATGTCTTCATTCTCGGATGGTTTTCGTCGGTGATCTCTTCATCGGCGATCTTTCTTTCACAGTCGGCCGCCATGTCACGGACCAGGCTGGCGTAGATCGCTTCCTGGTTCGCCTTGTCATCCAGACCCACTTGGATGATATCGGTGACGAAGCCCAGGGACGACGTGGTATAGAAAGTGCCCTTGTACCCATTCAGTGTCTCGTCGCCCTCCACCAGTGTGCTGTGGATGCGGTTGGTCAGAAAAACGATGACCATGTCTTCTTCCGGGTCGATGACCGTAAGGGTACCTGTGAAGCCCTGATGGCCGATCGTATGGCTGCTGCTGACAGAGCTGAAATAGTTGTCCCACTCATGGACACCCTGCCGCCACCAGCCCAAGCCGTATCAAGGCACGTACTCGCTTTTCGGTGCACTGACCAGGTCGATCACGTTCTGCGAGAAGAAGCGATGACCGCCATACCCGCCGGTAAGCATCACCGAGGCCAGTTTCGCCAGGTCTGTGGCATTGGAGAACAATCCTGCGTGTCCGGAGATCCCGGCCATGCAGTACCATGCGTTGGGATCATGCACCTCGCCCTGCAGCGTATACGTACGTACGCCGGTATAACCCAGATGCCCGTCCCGGCTGTTGCCCATGACCTCCGTTGCGGCACAGTCTTCTGGCTGGAACCCGTGCTGCAGAGGGTTATAGGTTATGTGGGCAAGGCCCATCGGCGCGAAGAATGTCTCGTCCAGGAACTGATCCATCCGCTTGCCGGTGATCTTCTCCACGCAATAGCAGAGGATCATGAAATCCACGTCGCTGTACATGGTCTTCGTGCCCGGCTCATACATCAGCGGTGTGCGGAAGATCTGGCGCAGCGTCTCCTCGCGGGCTGCTTCATCTGCACCGGTACCAACAAAGGTCAGATTCCCCGTGCCGGCATCGAAATACTGCGTCGCGCAATCATACCGATCGTTGAAATATTGAGGGCCTGCCGGGAAACCGCCCTGGTGCGTCATCAGATCGCGGATCGTCAGATTGGCCTTCCACTCCTTATTGGTCTCCAGGGGGATCGGGTCATACCCCTCATAATCGATCGCAATGGTATCCGCGGCGAACCCTTCGCCCAGGATGTCCACGATCTTGTCCTCGACGTGGATCATTCCCTGATCCAGCAGATACTGGATCGCATAATTGGCGCTGTACATCTTGGTGTTGGACGCCAGGTCGTACAGTGTCTCCGTGGTCGCGAGAGGCGCATCAACAGGGTTTCCCTGCTCATCATAGGTCCGCACCTGGCCCCAGGCCTTTTCGTAGACGAGTTTACCGTCTTTGATGATGGCCAGCTGCGCACTGGAGAATCCGTTTTCGATGTCCGCCGTGATGATGCGGTCGATCAGGTCCAGCGCCAGGGGAGAAATGCCTGCATCCTCCAGCGTCCCCTCGATGACCGTGGGATACGGGATCATGACGTGTACGCTGCCTTCTGTCACGTCACTGACCTGCAGCGCGTTCCGTCCGTTTACGGTAATGCCCGAAATATCGATCTTATAGCTGTGCCCGGCCTCGATCTTCGTGGTGGGCACTTCCTGTCCGTTGATGTACAGCGTACAGCCACTGCAAGGCTCCTCCACTTTAAGGTAGATCTCTCCCTGATCCTCATAACTGATGAAATCGATGTGATTGTTGGCCGCGTAATCGGAACTGACGTAGCCCATCCAGTCCGGGAACGTCGCGTCCAGCTGCCATTGCTGTTCCGGGATCTCGGTCTCGGTCAGCACCGGCATCGTCTTTTTCGATGCTGCCGGTGCCTTCGCAGCGCATCCGCAGACTGAGCCGACCAGCATTACCGCAAGACATATGGAAATGATCTTTTTCATCATTTTTGTACTCCCCCTGAAATAATATCAAGATATATTATACTGGTCCGGCACATAAATCGCAATAAGAAAATAAGGCACCAGCTGCTATGAACCGGTGCCTCATGCAAGGAATGAAGTATACTAATCCACTTTCAGCATCCGATAACCGATGCCAATGTGGGTCTGTATATAACGTGGCGAATCCTTGGCGGATTCGAGTTTTTTGCGCAGTGTCGTCATATACACGCGCAGCGAAGCGATATCATTGTCCCAATTGCGCCCCCAGATGTTCTGTGTGATATAGGTATATGTCAGGACCTTGCCCGTGTTCTTCGCCAGCAGGCAGAGCAATTTGTATTCGATGGGCGTCGTCTTCAGTTCTTCCCCATCCAGATAAGCACAGCCTGCAGCGTAGTCGATCGTGAGTTTGCCGTTGGTATAAGTGGAGTGATCCGCCCCGTCAACGCTCTGCATCAGCACGAGGCGTCGGACCGTTACGCGCAGGCGCGCCAGCAGTTCTTCCACGGAGAAAGGCTTGGTCAGATAATCATCCGCTCCCATATCCAACGCCTGGATCTTGTCATTGTCATCACTGCGGGCACTGATCACGATGATCGGCATGTTGGACCAGCTGCGGATCTGACGGATCACGTCTATGCCGTCCATGTCCGGCAGGCCGAGATCCAGGAAAACGACAGACGGGTTATGAGAGGAAGCCATCATGATGGCTTCAGCCCCGTTCTTCGCCGTCAGGTACTTATAATCATGCGTTTTCAGTGTGGTAATGATCAGGTTGCGGACAGGTACGTCATCTTCGACCACCAGGACCACAGGGTTATTCATTGACTTGCACCTCTTTCATAGGTAATGAGATGATGAACCGGCAGCCATGCGGATCATTGTCGACCAGGCGGATCCTGCCATGGTGCGCCTCGACGATGGACTTACACAGCGCAAGACCCAATCCAAGTCCCCGACGCCC
>JAFVHC010000082.1 GCA_017474705.1 Bacillota bacterium | reverse complement strand
GCCGCTTCCTTGGTGAACGCGCCTTCTGCAAGAGCGATGATGGTGAATCTGCGGTCCTTGTTGGTGCGCTTCTCGACAGCTTCGATGACTTTGCCGGGATCATAGGGCATTTCAGGAAGCAGTACGACGTCAGCGCCGCCGGAGACACCGGAGTAGAGGGTCAGCCAGCCGGCTTTATTGCCCATGATCTCGATGACCATGACGCGGCCGTGGCTGTTGGCTGTGGTATGGATACGGTCGATGACCTCAGTTGCGAGATCCACAGCAGTGTGGAAACCAAAAGTGACGTCTGTGCCCCAGATATCATTGTCGATGGTCTTGGGCAGGCCGATGACGTTCAACCCTTCTTCCGACAGAAGATTGGCCGTTTTGTGGGTGCCGTTGCCGCCCAGTGTGACCAGACAGTCCAGCCCCATTTTCTTATAATTCTTTTTCATGGCCGCGACTTTATCGACGTTATCTTCCTCGATCTTGCGCATGTTGCGATACGGGGTACGGCGCGTGCCAAGGATCGTGCCGCCCAAGGTCAGCAGTCCATGAAAATCGGAAGTTTTCATTTCTTTATACTCGCCGTCGATCAAGCCTTGGAAACCGTCGGCGATACCTACGAATTCAGCATCAAACATATTGTGGGCTGCCAGAGCAACACCACGGATGGCGGCGTTCAGACCCGGACAGTCTCCGCCGCTGGTCAGGATTCCGATTCTTCTTTTCATAACAGCCAATTCCTTTCTGATGTAGTTGCTTTTATTATACCGTCTTTTCAGGTCGATTGCTATAGTTTTTTATAACATTTATGTTATAATATGTCTTGTAGTGTTATCGATCCTGCAGGGAAGGAGGGTTCGTTCATGATCTGGATCGCCATCGACCAGGTATTGTTGTTCGTTGAATGCTTTTTGTTCGTTGAGTTCGTTACGAGATTCAACCGGATCGACTGGACCAGGCGTGCCTGCCGCATCGCAATGATCCTGGCCTGGGCAGCTTCTTTCCTGATCGTTTTGATCCCCGGACCGCTGCAGCAGGATATCCAGGCGCGCCTGCTGATCCGTACGGCCATATTGTTCCTGTACACTTTGTATTTCCTGGAAGGTCCCATCATCGGAAAGATCCTGTCCTGCTTGTTCTTCCCCTTTGCACTTATGACATCGCAGATCATGATCGCGGTCCCGATGCAATGGCTGCCAGGCGTTTCGTGGAGCATGATCTGGGAGAACAACGGCCTTTTCCCGGCGATCGATCATGCTCTGGCTTTGATCCTGACATTCTACGCGACAAGAGCGTTCATGAAATTCCGTGCCGTGTATTTCCAACAATACCGAAGAGCGCATATCGCAGCAGCGATCCTCGTACCTTTGATCACGTTGATCAGTATCAGTGTACTTATCACCGTGCTTCCAAACGCAGATGAAATGACACGCATCCTGTTGCTGTTGGGAGTCGCCGGTACGACAGTGGCCAATCTGATCCTGTATTACCTGATCGGCAGCCTGGGACGCGAGGGCAGTCTGATACGTGAAAACGACATGCTCAGAGCCCTCGCGGCCTACGAAGAACACAATATCGATGAGCGGCGCATGCTGTATGAGCAGACGAGAAGCATCCGCCATGAAATGAAGAACTTTCTGACGATGCTGGAGCAGTACATTCTAAGCGGACGCACACAGGAGGCTTTGGAAAGCATCGAGATGCTGCGGGGAAAGATCGAAGGACAGGTCGTGCAGATCCAGTCCCCGAATGAAACACTGAATTTCATCCTGAATACGTCACTAGCCCAGGCAGCCGCGCTTAAGATCCGTACCAAGGTCCTGATCGAAGAAAGCCGGATCATGCTGACAGATCTGGACTTGCATTCGCTGCTGGGCAACATGCTGAGCAATGCGATGGAAGCGCTCAGCCATGTACCGGAGCCGGAACGGGACATGCACATCGAAGTGAGCCGGAAGGGCGGTTACACAGCACTCAAGGTGCGCAACCGGATCATGTACAGTGTCCTGCAGGACAACCCGGAACTGAAAACGACGAAAGAACATGAGAGCCATCATGGATACGGCGTGCGCATCATCAAGGATGTGGCGGCGCGTGCCGGCGGTATGTCGGATTTCTTTGAACAGGATGACTGGTTCGTTGTACAGGTGCTGATTCCCTTGAAAGAGGTGGAGACCGATGAATGAAGAAGTAATGATCGCCTTATGCGATGAAGAACAGCAAATACTGAAAAGACAGACCGAAGCCATCCAGGTACTATTTTCCCGGGAAAACACGGTCTGTCATATCGATGCGTTCGCCTCATCCAAAGAACTGTTCGAAACGCTGAACAGTAAGATGTACGATATCGTTTTTCTGGATATAGATATGCCGGAGATCACAGGCTTCGATCTTGCGGAGAAAGTTTCGACCCGGCATCCATCGACACTGATCATCTTCGTTACTTCTCATGATGAATTGGTTTTCCCCACGTTCCGTTACCATCCGTTTCGATTCATTCGGAAACAGTTCTTTGATCAAGAGATCGAAGAAGCTGTGCATGAAGCGGTGCGATCCATCAGTGAAAAGAACCGTATGTTCGAGATCCAGACACCTGATGGCCTGCAGTACGTCTACGCTTCGGATATCCTGTTCGCGGAAAGCGACAGGAACTATCTGAACATCATCACCCGCCATGGAACGCTCCGCTGCCGTGATACGATCTCCCACAAGGAGAAGGAATGGGCCTCCTGCGGCTTTGTAAGGCCCCATAGCGGCTTTCTGGTCAATCAGAAGTATATTTATGCCAT
>JAFVHC010000081.1 GCA_017474705.1 Bacillota bacterium | reverse complement strand
TCGGAGGAGCGCTGTTAGGCCTTTTTGCGATCTTCTTCGTTTATGAATACACGAACGGAGCGCCTTCTTTCGTGCTGGGCGGATGTCTGGACCGGACTGCCCTGGAAGGACATGAAGGAGTCTTTTTGGCTGCGATATTCGCCGGCATCATAGGATTTGGGACTAAGGCCGGTATGTATCCAATGCATGGCTGGCTTCCGGCGGCGCATCCGATCGCACCGGCGCCGGCATCTTCACTGCTGTCCGGTATCATCGCCAAGGCAGGTATCATTGCTGTCATCCGTCTGGTGTATTATTCAACAGGCACAGAGATCCTGGCCGGGACCTGGGTCCAGATGGCGTGGATGATCCTCGCACTGATCACCATCTTCATGGGGTCTATGATGGCCTACAGAGAGAAGATCGTGAAGAAACGTCTGGCATATTCGACGGTCAGCCAGATCTCTTATATCATGCTGGCGCTTTCCTTTTTGTCGGTACAGGGGCTGACCGGAGGCCTCCTGCATCTTATGGCGCACGCATCTGCCAAAGGCTGTCTGTTCCTGGTCGCAGGTGTATTCATCTATAAATGGGATCTGCGGCAGGTGACCGATCTGAAAGGTGTGGGGCAGAAGATGCCCGTGACCATGTGGTGTTTTATGATCTCGGCGCTTTCACTGGTCGGTATCCCGCCGATGGGAGGATTCGTCAGCAAATGGGTGATCGCTGAAACGGCTGTTACCAGTGGCCTGGCAGTATTCCGGTTCCTGGCGCCTGCGGTGCTTCTGTTATCAGCGCTTCTGACTGCCGGATATCTGTTCCCGATCGCGATCGATGGATTCTTCCCCGGACATGAGGAGAACAGTGCTCCAGTACAGAAGGACGAGCCGTCCGCCTGGATGGTCGTGCCCATGATCCTGCTTTGTGCGGCAGGCCTCTGTGTTGGTCTGTTCGGTCAGCCTTTGGTCAGCGGTATCTTCGGTTTGTAAACGACTGAGGAGGATAAACGATTGAGCCCTCTGTTTCTTTTAGTTCCCATCCTGTTTCCGATCCTTTTCGGGTTTTTACTGATCCCTTTCAGGATCCAGCAGCATAATGACAGACTGCGTGATATGTACGCGGAAGGTGTCGTCCTCCTGACGACGGTCTTCGTGTGGACAGCGATGCTCTGGGTGCGGCGAGAACCTGTCGAGATCTACAGCTTTACCCGTGGATTCTCTATCGATCTGAAGGTCGATGGACCGGGACTGTTGTATGCCGGCATGATATCGGTGATGTGGCCCCTTGTGATGTTGTATGCTTTCGATTATATGAAAGAAACGAAACGCAAGAACATGTTTTTTGCCTTCTACATCATGACATATGGGGTGACGTTGGGCATTGCTTTTGCTGCCAATATGACCACGATGTATGTTTTCTTTGAGATGCTTACACTGGTCACAGTGCCGCTGGTCGCCTACTATCAGGATCATGACAGTATGTTTTCTGCCCGCAAATATGCAGCTTATACCATCGGCGGAGCAGGACTGGGGTTTTTCGCAGTAGTAGCATCTACGGTATATGGTGATGCGGGCAGTTTCGTGCTGGGGGGCAGCCTGGGAGACGTATATGATTCCTGGATCATCCATGTCGCTTTCCTGTTCGGCTTTTTTGGCTTTGGGGTGAAGGCGGCCCTGTTCCCGGTACACGATTGGCTCCCGACCGCATCGGCGGCACCGACGCCTGTTACCGCTTTGCTGCATGCCGTTGCCGTCGTCAACTCCGGTGTTTTTGCTATCGTACGTCTGGTCTGGTATACCTTTGATCCTCAGAAAATGGCAGGGACCTGGCCGCAGCAGACGGCACTTGTCTTTATCATATTCACATTGGTATATGCGGCTGGCATGGCGCAGAAAGAACGGCATTTCAAACGGCGTCTGGCGTATTCGACGGTCAGCAATCTGTCCTATATGCTGTTCGGGATCTTACTGATGACTCCGGCAGGACTGGAAGCAGGCCTTCTTCATATGCTGTTCCATGGGATCATCAAAATGACGTTGTTCTTGTGCGCTGGCGTTTTTATGCACGTCACAGGGCGAAATTATATGTATGAGATCAATGGTGTCGGGCGATGGATGCCGACGACGTTCGTGTGTTTCACCCTTGCGGCATTTTCATTGATCGGTATCCCCGGATTCTGCGGTTTCGTATCCAAATGGTATCTGATCAGATCCGGATTGGAATCTGATACAGTACTGGGAACAGCCGGAGCGTTCGCGCTCATCATCGCGGCATTCCTTTGTGCCATGTATACGCTGAACGTCAGCGTTCGCGCATTCTTCCCGATGCACAGGACAGATCAGTTCGCTGACCGTAAAAAGCCGTTCCCGCCGCATGTATTGATGCTGATTCCGATCGTGGTGTTCTGCCTGGTCAACATGATCATAGGTGTACATCCACAGCCGGTGATCCGCCTGATGCATTGGATCACCAGCGGTATATAAGAGGGAGGAGCGCTTATGCTGACCATCAGTATTGTTTTCGGCCCGTTCCTGTGTGCGGCCGTGCTCTTCTTTCTTGGATCGAGAAAGCCTGCCGTGCGGGATCATGGTGTGATCATCGTATCCGCATTGGAACTGCTGCTGACGATCCTCTTGTCGGGGAAGAACGTAGAATTGCGCATCCCCATACTGCTGCGCGGCGGTCTTGGGTTCACCACAGATGGTTTTCGCTCCACATATGCTGTCATCACAGCTTTTATGTGGACCGGCTCCAGTGCATTCGCGAAAGAGTACTTTCAGCATGAACAGGAGCATCTGGACCGCTTTTGGTTCTTCATGATCATGACACTCGGCGCGACGGAAGGTGTGATGCTGTCCGCGGACCTGATGACCGCCTTCATTTTCTTTGAGATCCTTTCCTTTACATCATTTACATGGGTCATCCATGAAGAGACACCTGGGGCGATCCGTGCCGGATACACCTATCTGTTCATTGCGGTGATCGGCGGATTGGTCCTGTTTATGGGCTTGCTGCTTCTGTATACAGAGACCGGCACGCTTGTTTTTGCACAGCTGAAAGGCGGTGTCGAAGCGGCGCATCATCCACGGCGCATCATGACGGCAGCCATCTGCATCCTGCTTGGCTTTGGTGCGAAAGCAGGTATGTTTCCTTTGCATGTATGGCTGCCGAAAGCGCATCCGGTCGCTCCCTCACCAGCCTCGGCCCTGTTGTCCGGCATGCTGACCAAAGTCGGTATTTACGGTATTTTGATGCTCAGTATTTCAGCAATGCTGGAGACCGGATCCTTTGGCATGCTCGTACTGATCCTGGGTCTGATCACGATGGTACTTGGCGCAGTGCTCGCGTTGTTTTCCATAGATCTGAAACGAACGCTTGCATGTTCTTCCATGTCACAGATCGGCTTTATCCTGACCGGCGTTGGGATGATGGTATGCTTAAGTGCGGGCGGCGCCGAAGAGGGTGCCGGTGTTGCCGCGTCCGGTCTGGTACTGCACATGGTCAACCATTCACTGATCAAACTGGTCCTGTTCCTGGCGGCCGGCGCCGTCGTCATGCGTCTGCACAAGCTGGACCTGAATGAGATCCGCGGTTGGGGCCGCCGCAGAAAAGTACTGATGATCGCGTTTGCACTTGGTGCTCTGTCGATCAGCGGCGTTCCGTTTTTTGGCGGCTATATCAGCAAAACATTGCTGCACGAAGGGATCGTGGAAGGGATACATCATCTGAAGGATCTGCACGGGTTCCTGTCTGTCGCGGAATGGGTCTTCCTGTGTTCCGGAGGTATGACGTTTGCCTATATGCTGAAACTGTTCATCTGCCTGTTCGTGGAGAAGAACAAAGATGAAAAGGTGCAGGCAGCCTATGATGCCGGCCCTGGTGCCATGAACGGCCTGAGCGCAGCAGCGATCCTGGCCGCAGCCATATGGATGGTCATCCTGGGACAGCCTGCAGTGATGACACGCCTGGCCGCGCATATGACCGGATTCCACGAGATCCTGTCCTTTAAAGCGTTCTCCTGGACGAATCTGAAAGGGGGACTGATCTCGCTGACGATCGGTGGGGTACTGTATGGGACCGTGGTGCGGCACTGGATCCTCAAGGATGGTATTTACAGGGATCTGTGGCCGGCCGGATGGGATCTTGAAGAGAAAGTATACCGACCGCTGCTGACCGGATTGCTGCCCAGGATCGGCGGTACCATCGCACAGATACCAGGAGAGAATCGCATCCTGACACCGGCTATGAAAGCTTTTGTATGGATCGGCGCGTTCATTGGCCGGGTCCTGGATACCGGCATGGATGGACTGATCCTCCTGCTGCGTCGTACGCTGATGAAAGAGCGTAAAGTACAGGGTGAGGAACGCAGGCATCCGGGCTTGATCCGTACCATAACAGCGGAATTTGAGGAAACGATGCATCCGCTGACGTCGAACTTCACCTTCGCCATGTTGATGACCTGCATCGGTATCCTGATCGTTCTGATCGCGGTCGTTGCGGCGGTCATGTAGGTGTGACACCTGATAAAAAACCTTTAGGACGATATTGCAGCACCTCTGCGATCTGCTGCGTACCGATCTGCTCCTGATCAGCCAGATCCGCTATGGATCTGGCTGTTTTCAATAGATTATGCCTGGTTCTGAGGCTCAGATGGAAGCGGGCACAGGCTTCGAGGAACAAGGACTCGGCGGAGGACTGCAGTTTGCAGTACATTTCGATTTTTCCGGGTGGTATACGGCTGTTTCGGGAAAAACTTTCCTTACGGAACCGTGCTTCCTGGCGGTCGGCCGCCAGCTGGATCTGTTCCTGGATATGAGCTACGTCGAGCGGTGTGTATGCCTGACGATCTGTTTCCGGAACAGCGTCGAGCAGCACACAGAGATCGATGCGTTCGATCAGCGCTGTGCTGAGACGTCCCTGGTAACGGCGGATCGCTTGAAGTGAACAGGAGCAGGCTGGGGAAGGGAACTGACCGCAAGGGCAGAGGTTTGTGGTCCCTATCAGCATAAAATCCGCTGGCAGCGTTTCTGCCCGATCCAGATATCGCAGATGGATGTGATGAGATTCCAACGGAGTCCGCAGATGCTCCAGAACGCCTGTGCCGAATTCAGCCGCTTCGTCGAGGATCAAAAGACCATGATCTGCACGGGTGATCTCACCCGGCTGGATCGGGCGGCCTCCGCCGATCAGCGCATGGGCTGTGATGGAATGATGCGGTGCCCGGACCGGACGGCTGACCTGCTGTGTCAACCTGGTTTCGGATAAAGCGCGGATCATCATCAGGTGCTGCAGATCGTCCTCGGAAGGAACGGGCAGCAGGCAGGGAGCGGCATGTGCCAGCAGCGTTTTGCCGCAGCCCGGCGGACCAAGAAACAGGAGATTATGTCCTCCGGCGCAGGCGACCGTCAACGCACGCTTGCCCGCCGGCTGGCCCCGTATCGACAGAAGTGCGTCCGCTGAAGGACGAGCATATTGTAAAGGAATATGCGGGAGCGGTTCTATCGTAAGGCGGCCGCACCATAAAGCGGCAGCCTCGGCAAGGATCGCAACGGGCAGGACCTCGAGATCCGGAAGCAGAGAAGCTTCAGCCGCATTGCCGGCGGGGACAAGAATAGAAGTGATGCCGGCTTCTGTCAGTTCTTCGTGGATCAGCGGACCGAAAGACCCGATACGCTGGACAGACTGGACATCTCCGTTCAGGGACAGATCCCCTATGACCGCTGTGTTGATATTGCGGTGAGATGGTGCCTGAAGATCGGCACAAAGAATGCCGAGAGCGACCGGAAGATCCAGCCCGGCTTTGAGCCGGGCAGCATCGGGACAGCGCAGGTTTACGGTGATGCGTTTTGCGGGGAAAGAAAAACCGGCGGCCAGAAACGCGCTGTGCACCCTTTCCCGGACGCCGCGGGCAACGGTCTCGGACACTCCGATCATGTGGATCGCAGGCAGGCCCGGGAGGATGTCGACCTCGAGATCCAGACGTCTTGCCCGGATCCCATCGTGATAGATCGTGCAGATTTTCTGAAACATAGATGTCCTTTCCAAAAAGATCATTTGTCTATATATAGGCCGTTTTTGTTGGAGCGTTCATGACACGTCCATGTGTCACAGAGCAGGATCTGCAGGTTTCTGGGCTGTGTGGCAGAAGAAAATCCAAAAGAATGGTTAAAATACATAAAAATATGGCACGATATATTGGTTTATCATAAAAATCGGCGAATTCTATAAGATCCTTATTTTTTCATCTATGCAAAAATGAAAATTCAACGTATAATAATTGGCGCAGATGATCCGGGACCGGAATATGATGGGAGATCATAGGATGGAAACCAATATCAAGGATCTTTTATGGCTGCTTTTATCAGAAGGCCCGGGGATCGGGCTCAAAGCAGTGCTTACCTGTTATCACACATGGAACGATCCGGTCAGGATCTGGCAGGCCGGCCGCGAAGGTTGGAAGGCAGCAGGTCTTTCGGAAAAGGCCATTGCATATCTGGACCAAGGGCCAGCGCTGGATCAGGCCAGGAAAAGGGCTGAAAACTGGCAGGAAAAGGGGATCGCCCTGATCAGCCTGTCTTCGGACTTCTATCCGGAGCCGTTAAGATCGATCTTCGACCCGCCTCCGGTCTTATTTGCCGCAGGCGATCTGACATTGCTCCATGCCCCGATGATGGCTGTGGTCGGCGCCAGACGGTGTTCTTCTTATGGGGAACAGGCGGCTCTCTATATCGGCGAGGGTTTGGCACGCCGTGGGTACGCTGTCGTCAGCGGGATGGCCGCCGGGGTCGATGCGGCCGCGCATCGCGGAGCCTTGAAAGCGGGCGGTCATACCGTTGCCGTTCTCGGCTGCGGGATCGATATCTGCTACCCGCCGGAGAACCTGAAATTATGGGAAGAGATCCGCACCGGCGGTCTCATCCTTTCCGAACACCAGCCAGGCACCCGCCCTATGGCCGGATTCTTTCCCGGACGCAACCGCATCATCAGCGGTCTGAGCCGGGGTGTGATCGTGGTCGAAGCGGGAGAGAAGAGCGGTTCATTGATCACAGCGGATTTCGCCCTGGAACAAGGACGCAGCGTGTATGCTGTGCCTGGTTCCTTCTTTTCCCTGAAATGCAAAGGGACACACGCGCTCGTCCGTGACAGAGCTGCGGCACTGTTGGTCGATATCGATGATATCGAACCGGCAGCAAACGGCCTTGTATGCGGGAGAGGACCCGAGAAAGACCGGGAACCGGGATCGGAGGAAGAGCGTGCAGTGCTCCGGAAGATCGCACCGGAAGGGACCACGATGGAAGAACTGCTCGCCGTACAGAGCGACGTAGCCCATCTGCAGCGGACGCTGTCGATGCTGGAATTATTTGGATTCATACGTCAGAGCGCGGATCAGAAATGGGTCCCGGTCTGATATCAGTTTATATATGGGAGGTACTGGAATGGCAAGAAACCTCGTGATCGTCGAGTCACCAGCCAAGGCAAAAACGATCAAGAAGTTTTTAGGCAATAGTTATCAGGTCATAGCGTCCAACGGACATGTGCGTGACCTGCCGAAAAGCCAGATGGGGATCGATATCGATCATGATTTCGAGCCTAAATATATCACGATCCGCGGCAAGGGCGAATTGCTGGCCCAGCTGCGGAAAGAAGTCGCGAAAGCGGATCATATCTATCTTGCGACTGACCCTGACCGCGAGGGAGAGGCGATCTCATGGCATTTATACCATACCCTCGATCTCGCGGAGAAAAAGACACGCCGCATCACGTTCAATGAGATCACGAAGGACGTGGTGAAAGGCGCGTTGAAACAGGCCAGAGACATCGATCTGGATCTGGTCGATGCGCAGCAAGCCCGCCGCGTCCTGGACCGCATCGTGGGATATGAGATCAGTCCGATCCTTTGGAAAAAGGTCAAAAAAGGCCTTTCCGCCGGACGTGTACAGTCGGCAACGCTGAAACTGCTTTGTGACCGCGAGGACGAGATCAATGATTTCATCCCGGAAGAATTCTGGACTTTGGAAGCAGCGTTTTCCAAGACCGGAGCCACCGGCCGGCTGCAGGCGAGAGTCGCCTCCGTAGATGGAGAAAAGCTGGCGTGCGGCTCAGAAGCAGAAGCCATCAAGATCGAAGAACGTCTGCGTGCGGCAGAAGTGCTTACGGTGGAACAGATCCATACCGGCCGCAGATCGCGCAGACAGCCGCTGCCGTTCACGACAAGTACACTGCAGCAGGAAGCTTCCAAACATTTGAATTTCACACCGGCCAAGACCATGCAGATCGCGCAGCAGTTATATGAAGGCGTAGAAGTGAAAGGTCATGGCACCATCGGTCTGATCACCTACCTGCGTACCGATTCGGTCCGTATCTCCGAAGAGGCGCGGACAGCGGCGCTTGAGCAGATCCGTGCAGATTATGGTGAAGAATATGCAGATGAAGCCCGCAGAAACGAGCAGACCGGCCGTATCCAGGATGCACATGAGGCGATCCGTCCCACATATGCGGATCTGAAGCCTGCGGATATCGCGGATTCCGTAAGCCGGGATCAGCTGCGGCTGTACCGCCTGATCTGGGAGCGTTTTTTGGCCGCACTGATGCGTCCGGCCGAATATGAGACCATGCAGATCACGGTCTCTGGCGGAGGGATCACTTTGACCGCGTCCGGTTCCAAACTGATCTTTCCTGGCTTCCTTAAGGCCTGCAAAGATCTGGACGATGAGGAAGAGGGCGAGCTCAAGAGCATCAAGGGCCTTGAAGAGGGTGACAGACTGATCCTGGAAGATCTGCAGAAAGAGCAGCATTTTACACAGCCGCCGGCACGCTTCACAGAAGCATCGCTGGTCCATGAGATGGAAGAGAACGGACTGGGCCGTCCCAGTACCTATGCGCCGACCATCACTACGATCCTCGGCCGCGGTTATGTTTCTAAAGAGAAAAAAGCCCTGTACGTCACGGAACTGGGCGAGATCGTCAACCAGATCATCGGTGATTACTTTCCTGAGATCGTGGATGTGCGTTTCACGGCACAGATGGAAGATCGGCTGGACAGTGTAGAGACAGGCGATCTTCCATGGAAACAGATCGTCAGGGAGTTCTATGCGGCGTTCGAACCGGAGGTCGCTGATGCGATGACGCGGCTGGAAAAGGTCGAGATCCGCGATGAAGTCACGGATGAAGTCCGCGACTTTTGCGGGAGGAACATGGTCCTGAAACAGGGCCGCTTCGGCCGTTTCTATGCGTGCCCGGGATTCCCGGAATGCCGCAATACCAAGCCGTATTTCGAGTATGTGGATGCCACATGTCCACAGTGCGGCGGCCGAATCCAGATCAAACGGACCCGCAAGGGACGCGTCTATTATGGATGCGAAAACTATACGACCTGTGATTTCATGTCCTGGGACCAGCCCACCAATGAGGTCTGCCCGGACTGCGGTGAGCGTCTGTATAAAAAGAACGGCCGCAGAAGACGCCTGTTCTGTAAGAAGGACGGCTGCGGTTATTTCCGTGAGATCGAGGAAGAAGAATAATAAGGTAAGATCCGAAAACAGGCATTCCGTTACAAAAAGAAAGAGGTTCCTGCTGAATGGACGGCAGTGTAACGGAAGCACAGTTCCTGCATATTTGGAAATGTTATCATGTATCCCGTGATGAAAAACTGAAAGAACAGCTGATCCTGAGCCGCATGCCGTTGATCCGGGCCGTCAGTGCCCGTGCGGTCCTGCATTGTCCGAAGGACATGGACCCTGAAGATATCAATGGTTATGCGGTCCTGGGTTTTATGGAGGCATTGGATCGTTTCGATCCACACACCCATACCAGCTTTTCTGCCTTCGCGGTCTGCTGGATGCGTGGCCGTATCGCGCACGGTGCAAGAGAACATGCCGGCATCAAACGATCGCAGATCAAATATCTGACGCAGACGGTCTCTTTGAATACCGGCATCGTGGAAGAGGAGCTCATTGAACGGATCCCGGATCCGGATGACGCGTTGGGAGCCCTGGAGGACCGCATGGCGCTAAGTCAGCTGCATGGCCTCCTGGAGAAGCAGATCGCAAAACTGGAACCGCGGCAGCAGATGATCATTCGGCGTCATTATTATGAAAAAGTGTCGCTGCGCAGGTTGGGACATGATCTGGGATGCAGTCCTTCCTGGGTCAGCTGCCAGCATAGACAGGCATTGGAACAACTCAGAGAATCTGTCGCCAGAGAGCCGTTGTTTACCGAAGAAAAATCGCAATATCTTGCGTAATTGCACTTGATTTTTCATGACAAGCCTGTTATAATTTCGAATGGTACGCATTTCTCATGTGCGTAACATATATCACACGCGAACGGAGTTATCCGCCGGTGCTGTCCGCATGGCGGGCGGTGGCAGGAGAAGTGGCCGGACGCGGAAGAAAAACCAAATGGAGGTATGTATCATGAGTGTTATTTCTATGAAACAGCTTTTGGAGGCTGGTGTACATTTCGGTCATCAGACCCGCCGCTGGAACCCCAAGATGGCGCCGTACATCTTCACCGAGCGCAATGGCATCTACATCATCGACCTGCAGAAGACCAGCCGTATGATCGACGACGCTTATGCACAGGTCAAGGCGATCGCTGCTGAAGGCGGCAAGGTCCTGTTCGTCGGCACCAAGAAGCAGGCGCAGGATGCTGTCAAGGCTGAAGCTGAGCGTTGCGGTATGTTCTATGTCAACAGCCGTTGGCTGGGTGGCATGCTGACCAACTTCAAGACCATCCGTTCCCGTATCGACCGTATGATCGCGCTGGAAAGAATGCAGGAAGACGGTACTTTCGATGTGCTGCCGAAGCAGGAAGTCCTGAACCTTGAGAAAGAGCTGGACAAGCTGCGCAAGAATCTGGACGGTATCCGCAACATGACCGAGATGCCCGACCTGATCTTCGTCGTTGATCCTCGCAAAGAGCATATCTGCATCCAGGAAGCGCATACGCTGGGCATCCCCATGGTCGGTATCGTCGACACCAACTGTGATCCGGACGAGATCGATTTTGTCATCCCCGGCAACGATGATGCCATCCGTGCCGTCAAACTGATCGCTGCTACCATCGCCGATGCCGTTATCGAAGGCAATCAGGGTGAGGATGCACCTGTCAGCGAAGCTCCGGCAGAAGAAGCAGTCGAAGAAGCTGAAGAAGAATAATCGATAAAATCAGTCTTAGGAGGAATAATCATGGCAATTACCGCAGGAATGGTCAAAGAACTGCGTGAGATGACCGGCGCCGGCATGATGGATTGCAAAAAGGCGCTTACTGAAACAAATGGAGATATGAACGCGGCTGTCGATTACCTTCGCAAGAAGGGTCAGGCTGCAGCGCAGAAGCGCGCCAGCAAGATCGCCGCTGAAGGTCTGGTCACCTTCAAGATCGCTGATGATTTCAAATCCGCCGCGATCGTCGAAGTCAACTCCGAGACCGATTTCGTCGCGAAGAACGAGATCTTCCGTGAATTCGTAAACGATGTGGCTGCTCAGGCTCTTGCGACCGAAGCTGCTGATATGGAAGCTTTCATGGCTGAGCCGTGGAACAAAGATCCGCAGATCACCGTCAATGACGCCCTGGTCGAGAAGATCGCTCTGATCCACGAGAACCTGAAGATCCGTCGTTTCGAGAAGATCACGACTGAAGGTTACATCGGCGGTTACATCCATGGCGGCGGACGCATCGGCGTTCTCGTCGAGCTGGATGCAGCGAACGACAGCGAGCCCGTACGTGATGCTGCTAAGGACGTGGCCATGCAGGTCGCAGCCCTGAACGCTCAGTATATCAGCCGTGCAGATGTTTCCGATGAGTACCTGGCACATGAGAAAGAGATCCTCATGGAGAAGGCTATGAAGGAAGCGAACGGCAAGCCCGCCAATATCGTCGAGAAGATGGTAGAAGGACGTCTTTCCAAAGAACTGAAAGATATCTGCCTGCTGGATCAGATCTACTTCCGTGACAATGAGCAGACCGTTGGCAAGTTCCTGAAGAAAGCTGCTCAGGACGCCGGCACTCCGATCACTGTCAAGAAGTTCATCCGCTTCGAGACCGGTGAAGGTATCGAAAAGAAGGAAGAGAACTTCGCAGAAGAAGTTGCCGCACAGATGAGACAGTAAGTCAATAAGGCCCCTGACATATAACCACATTCGCTTGGGCTCGCTAAAGCGAGAATCGCTCATGAGGTTATATGTCAGGGGCCTTTTGTTTATCTCAGACGGATGATGATTTGGTTTTCAGGTCGGTCGTGATCCGGCAGTTATTTATCATAAAGCCCGACGCCCGGCTGCACTTGCGTTTTCGCCGGGCTGAAAAAACTCGGACTTTCGTGCTGCGCACTGCGTCCTCGTATTTTCGGCGCGCCATATAAAGTGTGTATAAACCCACGCTCGGCTGCACTTCGTTTTCGCCGAGCTGAAAATACTCGGACTCTCGTGCTGCGCACTACGTCCTCGTATTTTCGGCGCTTCATATATAAGAACAAG
>JAFVHC010000080.1 GCA_017474705.1 Bacillota bacterium | reverse complement strand
GTACGCCGCCCATCCAGTCCAGCGCGATCAGACCGGAGGCTCCGGCGCGGTAACCTTTCAGTTTACGGCACAGGAGTTCATGTACGGAAATACTCTCTTCTTTCGCTTCCGCCTCGTACGCCACCGGGACCATATGATCCATGAACCATGCGAACAGGTCGCCCACACAGGACTGGCCTGCCTCACTGCCATAATAGTCCGGCAGGATCCCCCATTTGACCACGCCCTGCATACCCGGCACAGAGATCGTGTCTTCGGTAAGCAAAAGGTGGCAGGAGGAAGTGCCCATCACGATCATCATCTCATTGGGATCATCGATGCCGCCGCCGGGCATACTGCAATGCGCGTCGATCGCCGGCACGGATACCGGCGTGCCTGCCCTGAGCCCCAGAACAGCAGCCATCTTCTCGGTCAGAAGCCCTGCACATCCGCCCGGAGGCAGGACCGGTAGATCATACTTGTCCCGGATGAAATGCTCCATGCGCGGATCCAGCGCTTTGAAAAACGCTTCTGAAGGGAATCCATACGCATGATGATGCAGGGCTTTGTAACCGGCAGCACTCGTTGAAGTCGACAGACTGTCCGTAAGGATCCAGGTCAGCCAGTCCATGACTTCGAGGAAATAATCGGCTGTTTCATAGACTTCCGGCGCCTTGCGCAGCGTTTCCAGCACCTTGGGGGTCGCCCATTCAGCCGAGACTTTGCCCCCGTACATCTGCACCCAGGGCTCATGCAATACCCGGCCTGTCCGGTCGATCTCAAGTGCTTCTTCTTCTCCTGCATGATGCTTCCACAGCTTGATCCAGGCATGGGGTTCCGAAGCGAATGCCTCCGTCAGGCACAGTGGGGTCTTATCCTTGAAGACCGGTAGGATCGAAGCAGAGGTTACATCCATCCCGATACCCACGACCTGCTCCGGCAGCACGCCGCTCTCCCGCATGACGCCGCGGACCGTATGGATCAGTCCGTCGATGTAATCCTGTGGATGCTGCAGAGCGAACTTATCCGGCAGCGGTGTGACACCATCGGGCAGCACATTCTCCATGACCGCGTGCGGATAGGGGAAGATACAGGAAGCCGCTTCCCTGCCGTCGGTCATCGAAACCAGTTCCGCACGGACCGACAGTGTTCCGAAGTCCAGTCCGATCGTATATTTTTCCATCCCTGCCTCCTTGTATTCTTCACGCAGCATATCCATTCAAACGGACGCCTATCAGTCTCCGATCGTCATTGTGAATTTCTCCCAAGGGATATCCACCTGTGCACCTTCGTTGATGAGTGCGTCCACGTGCATCATCAAAGGGAATTCTTCCAGTGATACGATGCCTTTCTCCGCCAGACGGCGAACGGCCCTTGCGGTCCGTGTGGCAATGACCACCGACTCCAGGGTGACGCCGGACAGCTCTTCCATAGCTTCTTCATAGGTCAGGCCGCGGCCCAGCAGCGTTCCGATGCGCCTCGTCCGTCCTCCGTAGATCGTTACGTACAGATCCCCTCCGCCGAAGATGAGGTTTTCAGGGCCTCCCCCGATGAGCTGGATGAGGCGTGTCATTTCACGCAGGCTCTGACCGAACAAGGCCGCCTGCGAGTTATAATGGATGGCGCCGACACGGCCGTCCCGCTTCTCAGCAAGGCCGACGGCCAATGATACACCCAGAGCATAGGCATTCTTCATGGCTACCGCACATTCCACGCCCACCACGTCCGTAGACAGGCTGACATGATAATATGGACACTCGAAGGTCTCTTTCAGGAAACGCAGCGTTTCCATGTTCCGGCCGCAGAATGCCACATGGGAGTCATCATGATCAGCAAGCTCATAGCTGGTGCAGGGGCCGCCGATCGCATTGATGTCCAGATGCTTTCCTTCCGGCAGATGCTGCTCCATGAGGATCGGATATGGGATCAGATCCCCCTCCTCCGTGTCCATCATACCTTTGGTGACAGAGATCAACGGTGCGTTTTCCGGCAGGATGGGCAGGATCTTCTCCATGAACCAGTCCAGGCCGAAGCTGGAGACACCGTTCAGTACGATATCCGCCCCCGCAAGCGCCTCTTCGACCTCTTCGATCTGATAATAGCGGATCCCTTTTGGCAAGGTGCGCTTGAGGTTCAGATGATAATCCGACTTCCGCAGTTCTTCGATGATCTGCCTGTCCAGCGGCGTTCCGACCAGACGGACTTCATGACCGTTCTCACGCACCGGGAATGTCAGTGCAGATGCCATCTGGCCTGCGCCAATAAATGTCAAAACTCGCATGGATATGCTCCTCCTATAATACGAAGACCCCGCCGGACATACGGCCGGCGGGATCGATGCGGATCAGAAATGATCTTATTTCTTGTACAGCGGACCAAAGTTCTTGCAGGCTCTGTAGTCTGCGCCTTCTTTGTCCATGCCGAACGCATTCCAGGCAGCCGGACGGAAGATGTCCTCTTCCGGTACGTTGTACATGCAGACCGGAATACGCAGGATCGAGCACAGAGCGATCAGGTCGGCACCGATATGGCCATAGGAGATCGCACCATGGTTGGCACCCCAGCAATTCATGACGCTGTAGGCATCCTTGAACGGACCTTCCTTGCCGTCGCAGCGCGGTGCGAACCATGTGCACGGCCAGGTATAGTCGGTACGCTTCCACAGGGTGTCGGAGACTTCTTCCGGAAGTTCGACCGTCCAGCCTTCAGCGATCTGCAGGACAGGACCCTGTCCATGGATCAGGTTCAGGCGGATCATCGTAGCCGGCATCTCGGCACGGGTCTCATAGCGGGAAGAATATCCGCCGCCACGGAAGTAACCGAAGTCAGCCGGGCACCACTCGGTGGCTGCCATAATGGCATCCTGGTCTTCCGGAGTGACTTCCCACCACTTCTTCATTTCGGGCTCGCCCTTCTCGTTCTTCGCGCGGCCGTTGGCATCCAGGCAGGCTGCACCGGGGTTGATCAGATGGATGAAGCCGTTGGCGTCCTTCGCATGGCCTTCGATGTCATAACCGGTCACACGTTTGACGGAGCTGGCGCTCCAGTAGGTCCGGACGTCTGCGAAGATCTGCGCACGGTTGGTCAGAAGCTTCATGAAAAGCATGCCAAGGCCGTTCAGGATATCGTTCTCAGTGGCCAGGATGTACGGCTCACGCGCACCGTTCCAGTCGAAGGAAGTGTTGAGCAGCGCTTCCGGGAAGTCGCAGTTCGGATAGAAGTCCGTCCACTGACGCTGGCCCTGGAAACCGGCAGCGATGGCATTGTGGCCGACCATCTCTTCTTCGCAGCCTTCCGGCAGGTTCTTGTTGCCGTTCATGAGGTCTTTGATGATGCACATCATCTTGACGACGAAGTCCCACTTATCTTTGACCATCGGACGGTCGCGCAGCTCTTCCGGGTTCTTGTCGAAGCCCATGATGCACTTCTCTTTGACCCAGGCCATGGCTTTGTCATATTCCGCCTGCTCATAGATACCTTCTGTCATGCGGCGGATGATCTCGACCTCATCGACAGATTCTACACGCATGCCCAGATACTCTTCGATGAAGTTCTGATCCATGATGGAGCCGCCGATACCCATGGTGACGGAACCGATCTGCAGATAGCTCTTGCCGCGCATGGTGGCAGCGGCGACAGCAGCACGGCCGAAGCGCAGCAGTTTCTCTTTGACGTCTTCCGTGATCGGATCATCGTTGGCGTCCAGCACTTCATGGCCATAGATGCCGAAAGCCGGCAGGCCTTTCTGCGCATGGGTGGCCAGGACAGATGCCAGATAAACGGCACCCGGACGCTCGGTACCATTGAAGCCCCAAACGGCCTTGATGGTATTGCGGTCCATGTCCATGGTCTCGGAACCATAGCACCAGCACGGAGTTACAGTGACGGTGATATCGACACCGGCCTTCTTGAACTTCTCGGCGCAGGCAGCGCTCTCCGCGACGCGGCCGATGGTGGTGTCTGCGATGATGACCTTGACGGGTTCACCATTGGAATAGCACAGATTCTCTTCGTACAGCTTCTTCACGGCCTTGGCCATGCCCATGGTCTGATCTTCCAGAGATTCACGGACCTTCAAGGGGCCTCTGCGTCCATCGATCGTGGGACGGATACCGATGACCGGATACTCACCGACGTATCTGTTTTCTGCCATAAGTGTATTTCC
>JAFVHC010000079.1 GCA_017474705.1 Bacillota bacterium | reverse complement strand
GAACTGTGGTGCGGATTCGATATGACGAAGTGGGATCAGCCTGAGTTCCCGGAATGCGCCGTAAAAGAACTGGAGCGTTGTTTCGCCAAGGGCGCCGGCGGCGTGGGTGAACTCATCGACAAGGGACTGGGAGAACGGATATCCGGCACAGGACGCGAAGCCGGCCTGCATTTCAACGATCCGAAGTTCAATGCCTTGTTCGAGAAATGCGCGGAGCTGGGCATGCCGGTGTCGATCCACAGCGGCGATCCGATCTGGATGTATGAACCGCTGGATGCGCACAACGACGGCTATATGAATGCGGAGCATTGGTGGATCGACCTCTCCGTACCCGGCACCCTGGATCTGGACGGCGTGGTGGATGCCTTTGTGGAATGCGTGGAGCGTCATCCGAATACGACCTTCATCGCCTGCCATCTGCTCAACATCAACCATGACTATGCAAGGCTCGGGAAGATCCTCGACAGCCACCCCAATCTCTGGATCGACATCTCCGCCCGTCATCAGGAAACCTGCGTGACTCCGCGTGCGACCAGACGCTTCTACGAGAAGTACCAGGATCGGATTCTGTTTGGAACCGACAATGACCCGGATCCGTCCATGTACCATGCGCAGTGGCGTATTCTGGAGACCGAAGATGAACATTTCTACCTGGATGAACAGTCCTACCATTGGCCGATGCAAGGCATCGGCCTCTCTGACGAGGTCCTCCGCAAGATTTATCACGACAATGCCGTTCGGATCCTTTCTGCCCGAAAGATAAAATAAACCATTCCTTTGCGCTTCTTACTTCTCCTTCTTCTCCTGCTCCCGGCTGCTTTTCCTGCAAGGGTGCCTGATGGATCCCCAGGTGCCCAAGATCCTGTGCAGAGCGCCCAGACAACTGTGCCGGGTGCCCAAGACAGTGCCCGCGCCGCGTTGCGGATCCTCTCGTTCAATGTGCGCACCTGGACGCGGGACCGTGATGCCGACAGCGATGTGTACTGGCGGACGCGGATGGCAGCCATGGAGCGGATGATCCTCGACGTGGATCCCGATATCATCTGTTTCCAGGAGATGCTTTTTCCGGCTACGCGCTATGTCCCGCGCGGATACCGGCGCGTCTCCGGCGTCAACATCAGCCATCCCATTTTTGTCCGGAAAGGCCTCAAATACAAGAGCCATTCCCTCGCCGTGCGATGGGAGGCCTGCACCGTGGAAGGCATCCGGATCATCAACGTCCACTCCAGTTGGGATCGGGAGATCATGCTCCGCACGGTCGAACAGGTCAATGCCCAGCTGACAGGCTGTGCCGTAGCTTGTGGCGACTGGAACGTGGGCCTGGGGGCCCTGCAGAAATCCGATCTTCAGATGCAGTCAGCCCGCGACCTGCTCGGCATTCCCGAAGATGACACTTTCGCCAACTTCACCCGTCCCACCCAGAGCCACGGCGCCATCGACCATTTCTTCCTGCAAGGCCTTACCCCGCTTCACTACCGCATGATCACCGACGGCTACGGTTGCGCAAAGATGAGCGACCACTATCCGATCCTTCTTGATGTGCGAAAGTGACTGGGTCCCTTAAGCTCCCCGAAATGGCGTATCTCAATCACCTTACGATTGTTTTCGTCTGATACCCATCGTCGGAATCATCTGACTACAAATTCCCAGCATGGCGCAGTCGCCGCCCGGCTCGCGGAGGACCACGATGGTTGCGAGCCGGAAGAAACGCCGATAGAGTAAGCTTCCGTGCCGGGTCGACCGGCTCGGAGGTGTTTACAGTGGGTGCGAGCCGGTGGAAATAGCGTTTGAAGGCACTTCTACGCTAGGTGATCCGGCTCGCGGAGGACTACGATAGT
>JAFVHC010000011.1 GCA_017474705.1 Bacillota bacterium | reverse complement strand
TACTATCTCGCGGTGAAGCTGGCCTGCGAACTGCGGGACACCGGAGCATTTCAGAGCGAGATCGCGCCATCCTTCCGGCCCCATCTGGATATCATCGGCAAGCCTTCCGGCAAGATCGACGGCGCCGCGCTGGTTTCCGGAGAACCGGTCTTTGTGGAAGATAAGGTACCGGAGAACGCATGGTGCCTGCACGTCATCCGCAGTCCTTTTGCCAGCGCTTATATCAAATCCATTGATACGGAAGAAGCGGAAAAACTGGACGGCGTCGCGGCAGTGATTACCGCGAAGAACTGCCCGGATGTCTTTTACATGCAGGCTGGGCAGGGGAATCCCGAGCCCTCTCCGCATGACCGCCGGCTGTTCAACTGGAAGGTCCGCCATGTCGGCGACCGTGTGGCGGGGATCGTGGCAAGGACGCCGGAAATCGCCTTTAAGGCGGCTTCCCTCATCAAAGTAGAATATGAACCGACGGACGCGGTATTCACCGTTGAGGAAGCGATGGCAGAGAATGCTCCGCTGGTCCATAACGGGCCGGTCCGCTACAATGCCGGCGCTCCGGCGGATCTGGATGAATACAACAAACTGGCGGGAGATCCCCGTGAAGGCGACGTGATCTATCAGTTCCCGCTTCACGCGGATATCCGCAAAAATATCGCCGCCTCCAACAAAGGCTTTATCGGCGATCTGGAAAAGGGGTTCGCGGAAGCGGACGCGATCGTGGACAGGACCTATCAGACGAGCCAGATCCAGCATACTCCGCTGGAACCGCATGTCTGTTACGCCCATGTTGAAAACGGGCGTCTGGTGATCAACGCTTCCACGCAGGTGCCTTATCATGTGCGCCGCATCGTCAGCTGGGTCTGCGGGATCCCGGAAAACAAGATCCATATCATCAAGGAACGTGTCGGCGGCGGATACGGAAGCAAGCAGGACATTCTGGTGGAGGATCTCACCGGATATGCCGCATGGATCACGGGAAAGCCGGTTTATTACCGCAACACCCGTGAAGAGGAATTTATTGCGAACTCCACCCGCCATCCGATGCGCGCGCGTGTCAAGATGGGCGGAAAGAAGGATGGAACGATCACCGCGATCTTCATGGAGGTCTGCGCCAATACCGGACCTTACGGGAATCACGCACTGACCGTCCCGATGAACAGCTGTTCCAAGACCCTGCCGCTCTTTAAAGTGGACAACATGGGATATGACCTGAAGGTCTTTTATACCAATACCCCGCCTGCCGGCGCTTACCAGGGCTACGGTACGCCGAAGGGGACCTACGGCATCATGATGGCCATGGCTGAACTGGCGGACAAACTCGGCATTGATTATAAGGATATGGTGCTGAAGAACCACGTTGAGGAAGGCTATATGCTGGAGATCCTCAAGGGGCTCGGTGAAGGACGGGAAGGGAATGTCGTTCCGGTCGGCTCCTGCGGGCTGGATGAAGCGATCTGCAAGGGTTGTGAGATGATCAACTGGGGAAAGAAAGAGGCATCGGACGATCCGGACTGGAAGATCGGGAAAGGCTTCGCCATGATCATGCAGGGTTCCGGCCTGC
>JAFVHC010000078.1 GCA_017474705.1 Bacillota bacterium | reverse complement strand
GATCCGGTCACAAAAGAAGACATCGTAAACGCGCTGCATCGCCTCGGCGTGACGAACAGCATGATCCTGGAAGTACATTCCAGCCTTTCTGCTTTTCATTACGTGATCGGCGGCGCCCGGACAGTCGTGGATGCCCTGATCGAAGCGGCAGGGGAAGGCGGCACGATCGTCATGCCGTCCCAGGTGGCAGACAACAGCGAACCGAGTGAATGGGTCGCTCCGCCGGTAGCCGCGTCGATGTACCGCAAAGTCCGGGAAGCAATCCCGGCGTTTGATCCGAAGCACAGCGATATTCCGAATATGGGAGCTGTCGTTGAGAATTTCCGTCACCGTGAAGGCGTGGAGATCTCAAATCATCCGCAGGTATCCTATGCGGCGTACGGACGCTATGCGCGCCTGCTGTGCAACCGTCAGTCCACGCATTTCCCGCTGGCCGAGGAATCGCCGGCAGCACGTCTCTATGAACTGAAGGGATTTGTTCTTCTGATCGGAACGGATTTTGAAACATGCACATGTATGCACCTGGCGGAGTACCGCACAGACTGCCGGCCGATCAAGATCCGCGGTTCACGCGTTAAGACGGCGGACGGCGACCGCTGGATCAAATATCTCGATCTGGATGTGGACAGTTCGGCATTCTCAAAAGTAAGGCAGCGCATGGCTGCGAAGAACATGATCCGCGAGACTACCCTGGGAGGCTGCCGGATCCAGTTCTTCTCCGCTGTAAACGCAGTGGATGAAGCAGAGAAAATGTTTGAACAGTCTGTATACGAACTCTATCGCTGATCACTGCAGGAACCGGAAACGGCCTGCAGTTTTTCATTGCGGTTAAGGGTGTCATGAGTAAAATAGATAGTGCAGCAAAAGAAGGAGGTGGCTATGATACCGGAACCGGGAACGTCCGTATATGTACAGAGTTTCAAGCATGATGGTTCTCTTCACCGCACCTGGTGCAGGGCATTTGTGCTGGAGGCGGATGAAAACAGGATCGTGGCAGTCACCAACCGTGCCTGGGTAATTGAATCCGACGGCCGCAGATGGATCACCAGAGAGCCGGCAATCTGTTTCTTCTATACGCATAAGTGGTACAACGTGATCTCCATGATCCGTCACAGCGGGCACTTCTATTACTGCAACCTTGCCTCTCCGAGCATCTATGACGGCGAAGCCATTAAAAACATCGATTATGATCTCGACGTAAAACTCTATCCGGACGGCGGCTACCAGATCCTGGATGAAAATGAATACCGGGAACACGCCGCAAAGATGCATTATCCGGAGATCGTCTGCCGCATCGTAGAGAAGCAGATGGAGGACCTGATCGACGACATGGATCGGGAAGAAGAGCCTTTCAGCAAGGAGTGCATCGACCATTATTACCGTATGTATCTCCATATGAAGGACCATCACACGGAAGACTGAAGAAAATTTCAAAATTCGACAAAAAGTACTTGAGTGTGGGATCGTAAGGTGGTATATTAACAAAGCGCTTAAAAAAACAGGATAGCCCAGGCGGTAAGAAAAAGCCGGAGGGGATG
>JAFVHC010000077.1 GCA_017474705.1 Bacillota bacterium | reverse complement strand
CTGCATTGAAGGAGTATCTGGAGAGCATCGGTGATTCGCTGGTCCTGGTCACGGACGAGGACATCATCAAGATCCACGTCCATACCAACGATCCTGGCAAAGCCCTGCAGAAAGGCCTTGCCCTCGGCCAGCTCATCAACATCAAGATCGAAAATATGCGTCAGCAGCATCATAACCTGCTGAATCTGACGGAAGAGGCTCCGAAGCCGGCCGAAGAACCGGTACAGGAAGGCCCTGCCAAAGAGATCGGCTTCATTACGGTCTCCGTCGGCACAGGCATCGCGGCGCTGTTCACGGATCTTGGCGTGGATTACGTCATCCCCGGCGGGCAGACCATGAATCCCAGTACGGAAGACGTGCTCAATGCGATCGCGAAAGTCAACGCTGAGAACATCGTCATCCTGCCGAACAATAAGAACATCATCCTGGCGGCGCAGCAGGCCGCGGATCTGACCAAGGACAAGAAAGTCTACGTCGTCGGATCCCGCAGCATCCCGCAGGGTATCACGGCCATGCTCAACTATGGCATCTCGGATTCCATCGAAGAGAACATCGAAGCCATGAAGGAAAGCCTGTCCACCGTCGCTACCGGACAGCTGACCTTTGCTGTTCGTGATACGCATGTGAACAACATCGAGATCCACAAGGATGATTATCTGGCCATCCTGGACGATGAAGTCAACGCGGTGGGTACCGATCAGTTCGAAACCACGCAGGCGCTTCTTGACGCTATGATGGAAAACGGACCGGAACTGGTCACCTTCTATTGCGGCGAGGATGCGGATCCGTCCGTCACGGAACAGTTGGAAGCGTACGTCCGGGAGAGCTATCCGGATACGGAAGTCGAGATCCACGACGGCGGCCAGCCCTTGTATTATTACATCATTTCTGCAGAATAAAGAATTCGGAAAGGTCCGATGGCCTTTCCGAATTTTTACGCATACCGGGTGGATGGCAAGGCCGTCTTTTCCCGATCAGAGAGGTCTTTCATGGATCGATTACAGGAACAAGTGACGGAAGTCACCGGAGTCGGCGCGTCACGTGCCAGGATCCTGTACCGGCTGGGTATCAGTACGGTGGAGGATCTGCTGACGCATTTTCCCCGGGACTATGAGGACTATCGTGCCGTCACACATGTGCGGGACGTGGTGCCCGATGAGGAACTCGTACTGAAAGTACGGGTGCTGGGAACGCCCAGGAATTTCCACAAAGGAAAGTATACCATCACACAGGTGCGCATCGGAGATGAGACCGGTGCGCTTACGGCAGTGTGGTTCAACCAGCCGTATATGGCCAAAGCGCTGGCCAAAGACGATCTGTGCCTGGTCCGCGGAAAAGTCACGCGAAAGTACAACCAGGTACAGATGGCCTCTCCTGCCTATACGAAACTGGATGAGGACATCGAAGCGGAGAGTGGGATCCGTCCGGTCTATAAGCTGACCTCCGGCCTCTCGGCCAAGGTGTTGTCCGGCATGATCCGTCAGGCACTCGATCAGTATGATGATGAACTGCATGAGTATCTGCCGCTGTACGTGCGTCGAGATACCGAGCTGACGGATGAACGATATGCCATGCACCATATCCATTTTCCGGAATCATTCGAGGAAAAGGAGTGGAGCCGTACGCGTCTGGTCTTCGATGAGTTCTTCATCCAGCAGGCGGCCTTGAAGCGCATCCGGCGCACGATGGAAACACAGATGGCCGGTGCTGTGCTGCACGATCTGGATATCGGACCGTTTCTTAAGGCTCTGCCGTTCGAACTTACGGCAGATCAGCAGACGGTGTGGACGGATATCGCGCACGATCTGGAGGCGCCTTACCCCATGAACCGTCTGGTGCAGGGCGATGTCGGCTCCGGTAAGACGGCCGTGGCTATGGCCTGCCTGTACGCTGCCTTCCGCAACGGGATGCAAGGAGCGATGATGGCGCCGACAGAGGTCCTGGCGCGTCAGCATTACGAAGAAGCACTGCGTCTGCTGAAGCCGCTCGGCATCCGGGTCGGATATCTGACAGGGTCCTTGAAGGCGGGGGAGCGCAGAAAAGCTTACGCGGATCTGGAACAGGGTGATATCGATGTCGTCATCGGGACACATGCGCTCATCCAGGAAGGGGTGGCCTTCCATAGACTGGGCCTGGTCGTGACTGATGAGCAGCACCGTTTCGGCGTGCGGCAGCGTGTCGCTTTGACGGAAAAGGCAGAAGCGCCGAATGTTCTTGTCATGACGGCGACACCCATCCCGCGTACCTTGGGCATGATCCTGTATGGGGACATGAACATCTCAGTGATCCGCACCATGCCGCCGGGCCGCAAACCGGTGAAGACGTACACGGTGGATTCTTCCTATGATGAGCGGCTCTATGCTTTTATCCGCAGGGAAGTCGGATCGGGTCATCAGGTATACATCATCTGTCCGGCAGTGGAGGAGAATGAGGAAGCGGAGCATCCGCTGGATCTGACATCCGCGGTGGAGTATTCCGCCTATCTGCAGGAAGAAGTGTTTCCGGATCTGAAAGTGGGATTGCTGCATGGTCAGATGAAGTCCAAAGACAAGGATGCCGTCATGGAGCGCTTTGCCTCAGGTGAGGTGCAGATCCTGGTGGCGACCACGGTCGTGGAAGTCGGCGTCAACGTACCGAACGCGACGCTCATGATCGTTGAAAACGCCGAACGTTTCGGCCTGGCACAGCTCCATCAGCTGCGGGGCCGAGTCGGCCGCGGGCAGGCGGAATCCTATTGTGTCCTGAAAACAGACTCTGATAAGCCGGATACCCGCAAACGCTTGAAAGTACTGACAGATTCGAACGATGGTTTCCACATCTCGGAGGAGGACCTTCGTCTTCGCGGAGCAGGAGACCTGTTCGGACAGCGCCAGCACGGCCTGCCGGACTTCAAGATCGCCAATCTTTATGAGGATATGGACATCCTCAGGAAGGCACAGACGGCCTGTACACTGTTGTTTGAGAAGGATCCGGAGCTTTCCGGAGATGATTGTTATTTCCTGCGGGAAAAGATCGATCGTTTCCTGGAACGCGGACAGGTGATCGGGTCCCTGTAAATTCGTTACTGTTCAGTAACCCGCCCCGCATACAAAGTATGCGGAACCACACTCGTGCAAAACCGGCCTGTAATAAAGCATTAAATAGATGTAGGCGGTTTTGCACTCGTGTGGGGCGGGTTACCTATTCAGGTACCGATCCAGCGAATAAAGCTTTTTTGCAAGCAAGCTTGCCAAAGCTTTTCGATGGATCGGCCTTGAACAGTAACGTAAAATTTACACTTTCGGCTTGACTTTTTGCCGATTTACGGTACAATAAAAGTTGTGTTATTATATAGGAGGCGAAGAGTATGCGCGTAGTCGCCGGTTCGGCCAAAGGCCGTAAACTCAAGTCCCGTGACGGGAAAGATACCCGCCCAACAACGGACCGCCTCAAAGAAGCGCTGTTTGCCATGCTGCAGTTCGAGGTGCCGGAAGCCCGGTTCCTGGATCTGTTCGCTGGAAGCGGAGGCATCGGGATCGAGGCGATCTCACGAGGCGCATCCCAGTGTGTCTTTGTGGAGAAAAGCCGCGACGCGGCCTCCTGCATCCGGGAAAACCTGACGCTGACCGGGTTTCGGCCGGTTTCGGAACTTCTGTTGAAGGAAGTATCCGCAGCCATCCGTTCGCTGAAGGAAGAAGGCAGACGGTTCGACATCATATTCATGGACCCGCCGTATGATAAAGGTCTGGAAATGCAGACACTTATCTGTCTCGCCGAGAACGATATTTTGGCGGAGGACGGGTTGATCGTGATCGAGTCTTCTGTAAACACCAAGATCGAAGCACCGCAAGGCTTTTCGATCTGGAAGGAAAGGGATCACGGCATTTCACGGCTCACTTTTTTGCGCAGTATCGAGCCGGACACGGTAGAAAGCAGGTAAGGCATGCGCATTGGAGTTTATCCGGGCAGTTTCGATCCCATGACACTCGGACATCTGGATATAGCCGAGAGAGGCTCGAAACTGGTCGACAAATTGATCATCGGTGTGCTGGAGAACAGCAGTAAGAAGCCCATGTTCACCGTCGAAGAACGGGTACGCATGCTGAAAGAAGGAACGAAACACCTGCCTAATGTGGAGGTGCTACCCTTCAGCGGCCTGCTGGTCGAATTCCTGAAAAAAGAGAATGCGACCATCGTCGTACGCGGTCTGCGCGCCGTTACGGATTTCGAGTACGAGCTGCAGCTCGCGCAGGCCAACCGGAACCTGTATCCGGCCATGGAAACAGTGTTCCTGACCACCAACGCACAGTATTCCTTCATAAGCTCCACGGTAGTGAAGGATGTCCTGCATCATGGCGGGAGCGTGGAACATTTTGTTCCCCAAAATGTAATAGAAATCATAAACCAAATCAGGAGGAATCAACATGGATCGTCAGATGGAAATTGAAGAAATCCTTGCGAATATCGAGGATATGCTGGAGCATGGAAAGTCCGTACCTTTCAGCGATAAAACCATGATCGACCGCGAAGAAATGTTCGATCTGATCACCGATGTGCGCTTGAAGCTGCCCACCGAGATCGAGCAGTCCAAGTGGGTCCTTGAAGAGAAGAATCGTATTCTGGTCGATGCACAGCACGAAGCAGAGGAGATCCGCCGCGCCGCCGAGGAAGAGCGCGTCCGTATGATCAACGAGAACGAAGTCACCCGTGCCGCCTATGCGCAGGCCGAGGAGATCGTCGAAAACGCAAAGCGCGTTGCGAAGGAAATGCGCCTTGGCGCGAAAGAGTATGCCGATGATCTGCTGATGCAGATCGAAGAACAGATCACCGCGCTCAACGAGTTCACCGGCGATCGTCTGCACGACATGGCCAAGGAGTCTGAGGACAAGGCCAAAGAGTTCAGCCAGATCATGCAGCAGAAGTCCGCGATCCTGCAGCAGAACCGTAAGGAACTGGGCATCCATCACGAATAATCAAGAATCTGTTCACGCAGCAGAACATCATCCAAACCAGGTAAAGCGGTTGCTACACTGATGGCGGCCGCTTATTTTACCGTCTAATCATCAGGAGGCATTATTATTATGGCAGACAGTGGTAACAAAATCGAACAACGCAAACAGGAGGCGTACAAACTGAAGAAGCGCAATCAGAAACGCGCCAATCGGAAGTTCCGTCCCTCCGCCCTTAAAAAGCTCATCGCGATCATCTGCGCAGTCGTCATCGTACTGGTCGGATGCTGCGCTGCATTTCTAAACAGCGGCTTTGCCCGCCGTATCATCCCTGCGGCAAAGATCGGCAGTGAAAAGATCAGCGCGGCTGAATACAGTTACTATTACAACAGCAGTTTCACCAGCTACTATCAGACGATGGCCAGCTACTTTGGAGAGCAGTATGTCGGCATCGACATGACCAAGTCTCTGAAGGACCAGGCATATGATGAGGATCTCTCTTATGCGGATTATTTCAGTAACGATGCGTTGACCAGTCTGCAGTTCGTAACGGCAGTATCTTCCGAAGCGAAGAAGGCCGGATTTACCTTGTCTGCGGAGGAGCAGGAGCGGTTTGACAGCCAGGTCGCGGATGTGACCAAGGCCGCTGAAGATGCGGGTATGAGCATCGATAAGTACGTGGCTCAGCTGTGCGGTAAAGGCTACACGATGGATATGTACAAGAATATCCTTCATAACGAGCTCCTGGCCTATGATTATCGTGCAGAAAAGGAAGCTTCCTTCACCTATGATGCAAGCGCTCTGGAGACCTATTATCAGGAACATAAGGATGATTTCGATAAAGCGGACTACCGCTACGTCCTGTTCAGTGCGCAGGAAGCCACTGAGGATCAGGAAGCCGTGACGCTGGAAGAAGCCAAGGCACAGGCGGAAGCTTTCATGGATGGCATCACCAATGAAGTCCAGTATTCTGCCAAAGCAGAAGCTAAAGCTAAAGAGACCGACGAGAACGGTACCGATACCTCCAAGCGTACGAATGTGACCAAGTCTTCCGTCGACAGCATCGATGCCAACCTGGGCAGCTGGGTGTTCGATGCCGCCCGCGGTGTGGAAGAAGTAGGTCTGGTCGAGCGTGCGGATGGCACCGGTTATTACGTCGCCATGGTCGTAACGCCGGCACATCGCGAAGAATATCATACAGCCAACGTGCGTCATATCCTGATCAACGTCAATGACAACGTGACCGAAGATGAGGCGCGTTCCAAGGCCGAAGAGATCTACGAAGAGTGGAAGAATGGTGAGGCGACGGAGGAATCCTTCGCGGCACTGGCCAATGAGCATAGTGAAGATACCGGTTCCAACACGAACGGTGGCTCGTACGAGAACGTCTACCCGGGAGAAATGGTCACCGCGTTCGATCAGTGGGTCTTCTATGCCGGCCATAAAGCAGGCGATACCGCCCTCATCGAGACCGAATATGGGTATCATATCATGTACTATGTCTCCGAGAATGAAAATGAAAAATGGGCAGAGGACGTCGAATCCACCCTTCGTTCTGAAGACTACAATGCGTGGTACGATGATATCCTGGTCAACTACCAGATCAAGCCCAACTGGCTGGGGATGAAACTGCGTAAGGAACCCATAGGATAATTTGCACTGAAATAAAAGAGGCCCCTGGCCATATACAACCTCATTCGCTAGGTTTGCTAAAGCAAAATACGCTCATGAGGGTATATGGCCGGGGGCCTCTTTGTATCTGAGTTCAGATATAGATCATGGTTTAATTAAGTGGGGATCGGGTGTCATGGTATTATTTTTTGATCGCTGCTTCTATGAAGCCTAGAAACAGGGGGTGTGGTTTGTTTGGGCGGCTCTTGAATTCCGGATGATACTGTACACCGACGAAGAAATCGTGATCTGTCAGCTCTACGGTTTCGACCAGTTTGTGATCGGGAGATAGGCCGCTCAGTGTCAAACCGCAGGATGAAAGCTTTTCGCGGTACTCATTATTGAATTCATAGCGGTGGCGATGTCGCTCGCTGATCGACTGACTGCCATAGCAGCGTTCCATGGTGGTGCCTGGTTGGATGACACAAGGATACGCTCCGAGGCGCAGGGTACCGCCTTTATCGATATCTTCGCTTTGTCCCGGCATGAAGTCGATCACCTTGCTCTGACACTGTTCGTCGAACTCGCCGGAGTTGGCATCACGGATGCCGGCAACGTTTCTCGCGAATTCGATGACTGCGATCTGCATACCCAGGCACAGACCGAAATAAGGGATCCTGTGCTCTCTGGCATATCGTGCGGCCAGGACCATGCCTTCAATACCACGGCTCCCGAATCCACCGGGCACGAGGATGCCATCCAGTTCGGAAAGCATGGAATCTACGGTACTCGGTGTGATCTCTTCGGAATCGATCCAGTGGATGTTGATATGGACGTTATGATAGAATCCAGCGTGGTGGAGTGCTTCTGCCACAGACAGGTATGCATCGTGTAAGCCAACGTATTTGCCGACCAGACCGATCTCGACACAATGTGTACGTGCCCTGTTGATCCGCGATACCATTTCCTTCCATTCGGTAAGGTCCGGATCCGGAACATTGAGCCCTAATTCACGGCAGACGACCTCGGAAAAATGGGATTCTTCCAACATCAGCGGCGCTTCATACAGGTTGGGCAGGGTGAGGTTTTCTATGACACAATCGGGCTTGACATTGCAGAAGAGAGCGATCTTCTGGAAGATCGAGGCTTCCAACGGACGGTCACAGCGTAAAACGATCAGGTTCGGATTGATGCCCATGCCTTGCAGTTCCTTTACGGAATGCTGCGTCGGCTTTGATTTGTGTTCCTCTGAACCATGGAGATACGGTACCAGTGTTACGTGGATGAACAAGCTGTTCTCCCGGCCGATCTCCAGCGAGATCTGTCGTACGGCCTCGATGAAAGGCTGCGATTCGATGTCGCCGATCGTGCCGCCGATCTCGGTGATGACCACGTCGGCGCCGGTCTTTTTGCCAACGCGATAGACAAATTCCTTGATCTCGTTCGTGATGTGCGGGATCACCTGCACAGTCGATCCCAGATATTCACCGCGTCGCTCCTTGTTCAATACATTCCAATAGACCTTGCCGGTGGTCAGGTTCGAGTACTTGTTCAGATCCTCATCGATGAACCGCTCGTAATGGCCGAGATCAAGGTCTGTCTCTGCACCATCCTCGGTAACATATACTTCTCCATGCTGATAAGGACTCATGGTACCCGGATCTACATTGATGTACGGATCCAGTTTCTGCGCAGCGACTTTTAAGCCTCGCAACTTTAACAATCTGCCCAGAGAAGCGGCCGTGATACCTTTTCCAAGGCCTGAAACAACACCGCCTGTCACAAAAATATACTTAGTCATAAGTGCGCTACCTCCTTTATTCCCACTCCACCGTCGCCGGAGGCTTGGATGAAATATCATACACGACTCTGGAGATCCCAGGGACTTCGTTGGTGATCCGGTTGCTGGCTTGTTCCAGTACTTCGTAGGGCAGCCGGGTCCATTCTGCTGTCATAAAGTCATCCGTTGAGACTGCGCGCAGTGCCACCGTATACCCATACGTTCGAGCATCACCCATCACACCGACGGTGTGAGTATTGGTCAGAACAGCGAAATACTGGTCCGGCATCTCCTTTGGATGCGCTGCCGCGAGGACTTCCCGGAAGATCGCATCCGCATCCTGCAGCATAGCAACCTTATCCTGTGTAATG
>JAFVHC010000076.1 GCA_017474705.1 Bacillota bacterium | reverse complement strand
TAAGAAAAAAAGCCTTCGTACTTCTAACATACGAAGGCTTTCGTTTTGGTAAACAGAGGCTTATTCCTCGGCTGCACGGTTCGCGACTTCGCGCTCCTGTACATCGGCCGGAGCCTGCTCATAGCGGGCAAACTCGTAGGAATAGACACCGGAACCACCGGTCATGGAACGAAGGTCGGTGTTGTAGTTGAAGATCTCCATCATCGGGACGTCCGCGACGATCTCGGTCTTGCCATTGCCGGCAGGGTTCATGCCCAGAACGCGGCCGCGGCGCTTGTTCAGGTCGCCCATGACATCACCGGTATAGTCGTTCGGGACGACGACGGTCAGAGACTCGATGGGCTCGAGCAGGACCGGGTTCGCTTCCATGAAGCCTTTCTTGAAGGCCTGGATCGAAGCGGTCTTGAAGGCCATTTCGGAAGAATCGACCGGATGATAGGAACCATCATACAGGTTGGCTTTGACGCCGACGACCGGATAGCCGGCCAGCGGGCCTGCGCCTACGGATTCCTGGATACCCTTTTCAACAGCCGGATAGTAGTTCTTCGGAACGGTACCGCCAACGACGGTCTGCTCGAAGACGTACGGGGTCTCCATATCGCCGGAAGGCTCGAAGATCATCTTGACGTGACCATACTGGCCATGTCCGCCGGACTGCTTCTTGTACTTGTATTCGACGTCGGCCTTCTTGCGCAGCGTCTCACGGAAAGCGACGCGCGGGGTAGCCAGGTCGATCTCGACCTTATACTTCTCTTTCAGCGCGCTGACGATGATGGACAGATGCTGATCGCCCATACCGTACAGAAGCGTCTGATGGTTCTCCGCATCGTTGACGGTGCGCAGGGTCAGATCTTCATCCATCAGCTTGCCAAGTGCCTGAGCGATCTTATCTTCCTCGCCCTTCTTACGAGCGGTGTACGCCTGATAGAAGTACGGGACGGAGATGTCGGCCTTCGGGAAGATGATGGGCTCAGCCTTGGTGGACAGGGTGTCGCCGGTAGAGCAGCTTGCTTTACCGATCGCACCGATGTCGCCCGCCTGCAGTTCGGAAACTTCTTCCGGCTTACTGCCGCGCAGGACGTACAGCTTGTTGAGCTTTCCTCGTTGCCGGCCGCTGCGTTGTACAGCACGTCATCGGACTTGATGATGCCGGAGCAAACCTTGATCAAGGAATATTTGCCCATGAACGGATCGACGATGGTCTTGAAGACATATGCGCTCTTGGCCTTGGACGGATCGAAATCAGCATTGAATTCCGCACCGGTCTTGTCGTTCTTGCCGGTGATCTTCTTCTCGTTCGGAGCGGGGAACAGTTCCACGACGTCGTTCAGGATGTTGTGGATGTTCAGGACTTCGGTGTTGGAGCTCATGGTGACAGGAACAGCAGCGCCTTCGTGCACGCTCTTCTTGTTCGCGCCGGTGATCTCCTCGAGAGTGAAGGTATCACCATCGAAATAACGATCCATGTACTCGTCATCGGTCTCGGCGACCGCTTCCATCATGGTGTCATAGTAGGTCTCAAGATCGTCTTCCAGATCGGCAGGGACGTCGCACTCGACGCGCTTGCCGGCGCCGGCGAACTTGCGGGCTGCCTTCTTGGCGATGTTGATGTAACCGACCAGTTTGTCTCCCTCACGGATCGGGACGTAGAAAGGAACGGTCTCTTTGCCGTAACGCTCGGTCAGCTCTTCCACGATGCGATGGAAGTTGACGTTCTCAGCGTCCATCTCGTCGACGACGATGATGCGCGGCAGACCGTTCTTCTCGCAGAGCTCCCAGGCCTTCTCGGTACCGACTTCGACGCCGGCCTTGCCGGATACGACGATGATCGCGGCATCCGCGACGGCGACCGCCTCTTCGACTTCACCAATGAAATCGAAGAAACCGGGGGTGTCCAGGAAGTTGATCTTCACATTGTTCCATTCGATCGGAACGACGGAAGTATGGATGGAGAATTTGCGGCGGATCTCTTCTTTATCGTAATCACTGATCGTGTTGCCGTCGGTAACTTTGCCGATGCGGCTCGTGAGACCTGCGACGTTGGCCATTGCTTCGACCAGGCTGGTCTTTCCGCATCCACCGTGTCCCAAAAGGACGACGTTGCGAATCTTGTCTGTGGTATACACATTCATAACAGGTTTCCTCCAATGCTCAAAGATAACAAAATTATAGCAAACTTTCGACAGCGTTGCAAGTTTTTTGTGGATAATTCATAGATAATTCACAGTAAAAGTGCGAGGTCTCCCGGCATCTCTGCCCGCCTCGCACTCGTTTTTCCTTGTTTTTAGTTGATAAACTGCGAAATCGCCTTTTTCAGTTCTTCGACCTCTTTCATATCCCCGCTTTCCACTGCGTGCACGATGCAGTGGCTGATATGTTCGTCCAGGATATAATTGCCGGTACTGGCCAAGGCACCACGCACAGCCGCCAGCTGGATCAGGACCTCGCTGCAGTCCGCCCCGTCCACGACCATGTCCCGCACCTTCTGCAGGTGTCCGATGGCCCGGGAAAGGCGCGCGATCACGATGCGGTCATGCTCCGGACTGTGGGTATGGGTATAATTCCCAACATGATGGGTATGTTCTTCACTCATGGTCAACGCCCCTTTCATCATAGGTCTGCAGCCTGAGCGGCAGTTCCAGATCGTTTTCCTCCAGCAGCCGTTTATCCGTAAGGATCTTAAGCGTCGGACCATCCGCCACGATACGTCCATGGCTCATCAGAACGGTACGGTCGCAGGTATCCAGGATCATGTCCAGATCATGGCTGGCTATGAGCTTCGCCGGCCGCAACGCATGGAGCAGCTCGATCAGACGCCGGCGATTGCGCGGATCCAGGGCCGCTTCCGGCTCGTCCATCAGGATGCAGTCCGGCTCCATGGCCAGGATCGTCGCGATGGATACCAGGCGCTTTTCCCCGCCGGACATCTGGTAGACCGGCTGATCTTTCAGATGGGTGGTACCGGTCTGCTCCATGGCAGCCCGGGCCTTCGCATCCGCTTCTTCTTTAGAAAGCCCGTAGTTCAGCGGTCCGAAGGCGATATCTTCATAGACCGTGGACATGAACAGCTGGTTGTCCGCGTCCTGGAATACATAGCCGATCCGGCGGCGGATCTCCGGCAGGGACTTCTTGTCCACGTTTTTCCCGCAGACTCTGACTTCTCCTTCCGATGCGCTGAGCAGACCGACCAGCAGTTTCATCAAGGTGGATTTGCCGGCTCCGTTGGCACCGACCAGGCCCACCGATTCACCCGCCTCGATATGCAGATCCACGTCTTGAAGGACCGGTATATTTTCCTTGTAGGCAAACCCTACGTGCATCAGATCGATCATACGAACAAACTCCCTATCAGGACCAGGACCGGGAAGCGCCGGATCAAAATGAACAAGGCTGTCCAGAACAGTCCGAATATGATATCCGCCGCGCGGAAAGGCTGGGACTTCCCGAACCGGAACGTCCCGTCGAAGCCGCGCAGCAGCATGCTTTCATACACCACCTGTGCCCGGTCGACGCTCCGCAGCAGCAGGCCGCCGGCCAGCGATCCCCAGGCTTTGAACTTTACACCCTTCTGCCCCGGCGCGCGCAGGCTGTATGCCTGTGTGGTCCTGTGCACTTCCAGCAGCAGAACGGAGATATACCTGTACGTCAGCAGCAGCTGAGTGACCAGGATCTCCGGTATATGGATCTGCCTGAGGGACCGGCACAAGTCCTCGACGGGCGTGGTCGCGACCAGGATGTAAGAGGCCAGCATCGTATAGAATCCCTTGATGATCAACGTGATCATGGAGATCCATCCGGCATGGAACGTAAACTGCCCGATCCGCACCGGGACCCGGTCAAACAAAGGGTTGAACAGGCCGATGAACAGGATCAGCGGCAGAACGATGCGCACCCGCTTCAGACATTTGCCAAAGCTTAGGTCCGCCAGATTGAACATGACCAGGGGGTACAGGCCCATGGCGGCCAGGCCGATCATGTCGTATTTTTGAAATGATACTGTGATCCCGATATAGAGGACCGTCAAGAACAACATGACCAGTGGGTGTATATGGTTCACCCACTGGTCTCGTTTTGCTGTTCTTTCCAGTTCGCCAAATTCGGAGATCGCGTCCCGAATCTTACTCATGCTGTCTTATTCTTTTTGGCCGCTTTACGAAGCAGGAAGCAGACACCGGAAGCTACGACCGCAACGACCGCGCCTCCGACGATGCCGGAGAAGCTGGTGCCGGCCGCGGATTCAGAATCCTTGAAGGCATAATCCGGGAGGAGCGCCGTCGCTTCCTGCAC
>JAFVHC010000075.1 GCA_017474705.1 Bacillota bacterium | reverse complement strand
TCTGCCAGGACGTGGATCCGGGTTTTCTGCGGTGAGGAGTAGAGGTTCATAGCAAACACCGTTCGATGGCCTTTTTCATCTGTCCAATAGGTCACCGCTATGTTCCGGTTGGAGCTCTCCACCATCGGCGCGGCGCCAAGATGTTCCAGGAGCGTCTCCATCATCATGGCTTGCGGGAAGGTCGTTGCCATCCAGGAAAAACCGAGCCACTGGAGGGTCCCGTTCCCATAAGGGATCTCGAACCCTGTGATGGTACCATTCAGATCGCGGGCTGTCACTCTTGCGCTTTCCGGCAGCTTGGTACAGACGAAGAGCGTGTCCAGCATGAAAACATGATCGGGCAGTCCTTCGATGGACATGGCAGGCGTTATTTCTCCGGCCGGCTCGAATTCTGCTTCTGCCAAAGCATCCCGAAGGATCGAAGAAGGTTGATATTCAAGATCTGTCTCCGGGAGACACGGAAGGATCAGGACCTTGCCGCCTGCTTCTGCAAAAGCCAGGATCGCTTTCTGGGCCTCTTCACTCATTGCTGACGGTGCCGGGACGATCAAGGGCTGCGTTTTATCTAACGGACCTGTCAAGGGCACCATTCGTCCTTCATGGCGGGTACACATCAGTGTGTACAGGATCCCGCGCATGATGAAATCATAGGTCTGCGCGTTAGTGAATGGCGCCTTTTTATAGTCAAAAGCTTCAGCCCGCATCAGGTTCCATTCAAAGCCGATCTGGACAGAGGAACGGCGATGGCTGTGCTGCATCCAGGCATGGTCGTGTGCGATGGCATGGAATTCCTTCATTGCGTAATATGTATCCCGAATGGAATTGTCCGCTCCGATCGGCGCTCCGTAATCATAGAGATCACGGTTTTCGCCAGTGTCTTCAAAGTTCTGTCCTCCCGTAAAGACATAGTAGTTTACGCCTTTCATGCCGACGGCGAGGTTGGACAAATAGCAGGCTTTGAGATCGTTCGACAGGATCGGCGGCATGTCGCAGGATGAACCGGCCGGCATTTCCAAGACTGCCGGCGGCATCCCAAGTGCTTGCAGTGTATCCATGCTCATTTTCATTTTCAGCATGTACTGTGGCGTAGGATTGTTCTGATCCCATCCGAGGCCGAGATTGTAATAATGGTCGCTGCCCAGCAGGAAGGGGATGCCGGCCTTACGGAAAGCCTGTACAGCAGGTACGAAAAGATGATTCATGGAAGGATTGGCAGAATTATGACAGATCGGTCCTTCGATCCCGTCTTCTCGCAGCCATTGTGCGAGGAGCAGCAGATACTCCGCCATCATGTCCATGTAGAACTCGGAATAATCCTTGTGGCGCAGACATTCAGCAGGAGAGCAGGGATCGTTCTCGGTAAAGGGTTCCACATGGGCGAAGTCCGGATAAGCGGTCCCATAGGTTGCATTCAGCCGCTGGACGGTCTCGTAGCGTTCCTGTAAAAAGAGGGGGAACCTTCCCTTGGGATCGCCAAAGCCGATGGTGGTCAGGTTGCAGTCTTTGGAACCGTACCAAACGTGGATGCCGGCCAGCTCGTTGTCCACCTGGATCATCTCCACAGGGCCGCCGTTCTGCGCCATATACGGACGTACAAGGTCTGCAAAAGCCTTGTAGAACCTGCGGCTCTTTTCCAGAAAGACCGGATGTAAGTAGGAGACGGAACGTCGGTGGATGATCGCTCCACTGGCGGAACGAGCCAAGGTCTCCGGATATTTGTCCAGGATCCATTGCGGCAGGCCTGCGTTGACAAGCTCTGAGTAGGAGTAGGGGCCGGGGCGCAGGATGACCTTCAGGCCTACCTCGGCCGCTGTTTTGAGGAACCCTTCCAGATCCCGGGGACCAACGTCGCCGAACAGGATGCGGCCTTCTTCCGGTTCATGGATGATCCAGGGCACATAAGTGGCCAAAGTATTGCCGCCGCAGTCCTTGAACAGCTGCATGCGGTACTTCCAATCCTCGCGCGGGACGCGGAAATAATGGAACTCGCCGGAGATCATGAAATCATCACGGCCATCGAGCTGAAAACCATTATGATCGTATGTTAAGGTATTCATGAGGACCTCCTGTGTGGATTTGAGGTTATGGTATCACACGTCCCTAAGAAAATCCACGGAAACATTTTCAAATTCAATATTGACAAAAACAGGCGCCTGCTATATAATTATTGTTGCGCTTGTGGAGAGGTGTCCGAGAGGTTTAAGGAGCCGCACTCGAAATGCGGTGTCTCCGCAAGGAGCCGCGGGTTCGAATCCCGCCCTTTCCGTTTTACCAAACAATTGCATATCGTTTTGGTACGCGTGGTGTTCAGTCCACACCATGCATGGAATCCATATGGAGATGTACCCAAGTGGCTGAAGGGGCTCCCCTGGAAAGGGAGTAGGTCGTTAATAGCGGCGCAAGAGTTCAAATCTCTTCATCTCCGGTCTAAGAAAAACCGCTGAAATACAGTGTTTCAGCGGTTTTTTGATGTTTTCTCGCGGCTGATCATGACAGCATCTTGCATCATTCATTGGTTTCGCGATATAATGATCCTATACACTGATGATGTTTGAAAGGAGCCTCTTATGAAGTACTCGCTTTTAACGTTTTCCATCCTGCGGGATGCTATGAAGAAGGTCGTGGATGCTGACTTGATCTGCCGCATCATCAAAGAGGGCGGCTATGATGAAGCGGATATGATGGAATTCGAGTTTCAGGCGTACGGCCGTGAAGCTCTGCTGAAGGCGCTTCGCAAATATGAGGTCCGGCTTGGCTGTCTGACGATCGCACCGCCATTTTACTCTGCGCCGGAGGATGTCGCACCTTACCTGGTCCGCAATCTGGAACTGGCTAAGGAAGCAGGCGCAAACCTGATCATGGTGATCCCCGGGGGCATGGGGGATGAAGCGGCTTGTGCGGCGATGACGCGTCAGGAGATGCTGGATCTGGCGGTCCGCCATTTCCAGATGGCCTGCGACCTTGCAAGACCTTACGGAATAAAGATCGGATTCGAGAACACACCGCAAGACTATAAACCACTGGCTTCCGTGGAAGAAGTCCGCTATGTACTGGACCGTGTACCGGAACTGGGCATGATCTTCGATACTGGCAATTTCCGCGTTGCTAATACGGCAGGAGATGAGATGAAAGCGTATGAGTCGTTGAAAGATCGTATCATACGCTTCCATATCAAAGATGTGCGGATCGGCAGCTTTCCGCAGGGAGAGAAATGCCGTGATGGTTCTTCGATCATTGCGGTACCCACCGGAAGCGGCGTCATCCCGGTAGAAGAACTGCTTCAAAAAAGTGCGGCGGACGGTTTTCAAGGTACCTACAGCATGGAGTACGCCGCCGCGTCGGATACCGCGGGTGCCGCGCATATCGAAGCGGCAAAGAGCTATCGTCTGATGGCAGAACGGATGGCTTCCGGCAAACATCTTCGCTGCCCTAAGGCGGTTTTTCCGGGCCTGGACAAGCCGGTCTCACGCCTGTTCTTCGGTACGGCCATGATGCCCATGTTCATAGGTGCAAATGCGGAGATCCTGCTGGATCTGGCCGTGGCGAACGGCATCAACGCGATCGATACGGCGCGTGGGTATGGTCCTGCAGAAAATCGTGTCAGTGATTGGCTTCAGGCACGGGGCATTCGGGATGAAATGGTGATCCTGACCAAATGCGGCAATGCCGCACCGGATGGGTCGGTCTGTGTCAACCGCGAAGTCATCGAAAAAGAACTGGAAGAGAGCCTGCAAGCGCTGAAAACCGATTATATCGATATCTATGTCCTGCACAGGGATGATCCGAAAACCCCGGTCAGCGAATTCATCGATACCTTGAATGAGGCAAGAAACGCAGGGAAGATCCGGGTGTTCGGAGCCTCCAACTGGACGCATGAGCGTTTGCAGGAGGCCAATGATTATGCGGCACGCAATGGCCTTATGGGCTTCATGTGCTCCAGCCCGAATTACGGTCTGACACGTCAGATCGCGGATCCATGGGGCGGGGACTGTGTGACGATCTCCGGACCGGAAAACGAAGCCGCCCGCGCATGGTACATAGAGAACCAGATGCCGGTGATCGC
>JAFVHC010000074.1 GCA_017474705.1 Bacillota bacterium | reverse complement strand
GTGCTCCCTATAGTTTTTTAGTTCACCGGCCGCTCCGCACTGCGTGCTGCCGCGTCCTTGCCGCCATTCGCACTTTCGTGGTGCTGATGCACCCCTTCGTGCTCATATCGGCGGCGGGTCATAAAGCTATGTCTTCACGAGTAAGCAAGCTTCCTCATGAAGGCATAGCTTTCGACCCTGGTGATTCATATTATATCAAAAAACTTGAACATTGACAGTACTTTTGATACAATAAATAAAGGAGTAAAAGGAGGTCGAGCATTATGAATGAAAAGATCCTGGTCTGTGACGATGAGAAAAGCATCGTTGATATACTGGAATTCAATTTAAAGAAAGAAGGTTTCCAGGTCGTGACGGCGCTGGATGGCGCTGAGTGTGTGCTGCGGTTCGAAAGTGAAAAACCGGACCTCATCCTGCTGGACGTCATGATGCCGGAACTGAACGGTTTTGAAGTGCTCAAAAAAGTGCGTCAGACCAGCAATGTACCTGTCATCTTCCTGACGGCCCGTGCTGAGGAAGTCGATACCGTGCTTGGCCTGGAGCTCGGGGCGGATGATTATGTCCCGAAGCCGTTCAAAGTCCGTGAACTGATGGCCCGGGTGCGTGCCAATCTGCGGCGTACCGGTGTGGAAGAAAAGAAGCAGGGCGAACTCTCGGCCGGTGATCTTACGATCGATGAGGATCACTATGAAGTCATCAAGCGGGGCGAGACGCTGGATCTGACCCTGCGTGAACTGGAACTGCTGAAATTCTTCATGACCCAGCGCGGTCAGATCTTCTCCCGGGAGGATCTGCTGGAAAAAGTTTGGGGCTACGAGTATTTCGGAGACGTACGTACCGTAGACGTGACGATCCGCCGTCTGCGCGAGAAGATCGAGGACAAGCCGAGCGAGCCGGAATACATCCTGACCAAGCGCGGTGTGGGATATTATTTCAACGAGAAGATCTGAAGATAAGTCATGGGCAGCATAAAGTGGAAACTCGTGCTCCTGTACATCCTGCTGGTGGTGTTCGTCATCGTAGTCTCCGGTGTATACATCATCATGAGCGTGCAGCGCAACCAGTACAGGGATACCTATACGGAGCTCGAGTATACGTCAGACCGTATCGTAGATACATTGCAGACAGCCAGCCTGGAAGAAGAATCCGACATCCAGGCTGTGTTTGCTGAGGTCTTAAGTGCACTTATGCTGGAATCCGTGAACCTGGATGCCAAGAATATCTACCTTTTGGATCAGAACGGCGATATGATCTACTACCGCGATACGGCGCTGACGCCGGCGGATCTTGCTTCGCGCGCCATCATGGATGCGATGGGCGGCAGGAAGAGCGATGAGCTTTATGTACACCGTGTCAATGAGAACGATCAGAGCGTTTCGGTGGGCGATTATGCCCGGTCGTTCGACCTGCGGTATCGATCGAGCGGTACGGACAGCACTTATATCCTGTTCATCCGTCAGACTCTGACCGAAGTCGAGAACACGGTCTACAATACCATGATGATCATCATCACAGCTTCGGTGGTCGCCATCCTGGTAGCCGGTGTCCTGGCCTATTTCCTGGCGGGGACCATCTCCAATCCGCTCCGCCGTCTGACCCGCAAGACGCAGGAAATGGCGAAGGGCAACCTGGAAGCGGCTGAGCAGGGCATCGTAGCGATGGGCAATAATGACGAACTGACCGAGCTGGAAAGCAATTTCGCGTACATGGGCCGGGAACTGAGCGCCATGTTGCGTGAAGTCAATAATGAAAAGAACAAGCTGTCCACCGTGTTCTCATACATGGCGGACGGTCTCGTCGTATATGATACCGAGGGAAAAATGGTGCAGAGCAATCCTGCGGCGGCCCGCCTTTTGGGTGACAGGATCCTGTACGAGGATTTCGACAAGATCTTCGCGCCGTTCACGATCGAGGAACTGTTGGAGTCTGAAGAGAAGACGCATACCCAGCTGATGCAGGTGGAAGACGCCTACATCAATGCGATCTTCGTGGAATATATGGAAGAAGAAGGCGTCGTGGCCGGCCTGATCGTCGTTCTGCAGGATACGACTGAGGCCAAGCAGATGGAAGAAATGCAGAAAGAATTCGTTGCGAACGTTTCCCATGAGCTGCGCACGCCCATCACCACCATCAAGAGCTACGTTGAGACCTTGATCGATGGAGCCAAGGACGAGCCTGAAGTAGAAGATCAGTTCCTGGGCGTCATCAACCATGAATCCGACCGGATGACGCACCTCATTTCCGAACTGCTGGAGCTGTCCCGTATCGACTCCCGTCAGGTCAAACTGCAGTTGGAGCCCGTCGATCTGACGGAACTCGTGAAAAACAGTGTGGATGAACATGTCTTTCTCGCACAGCAGAAAGAACAGACGTTGGCATTTGTCGGATCAGAACAGCCATATTATATCGAAGCGGACGCGCAGCGCGTCGAGCAGGTGCTCCGCAATCTGATCACCAACGCGATCAAATACAGTCCGAAGCAGGCTTCAATCACGCTGGGGATGCGTCCGCAGCGGCGGACCGGGCGGATCGAAGTCTTCGTCCGAGATACAGGCATGGGCATCGAGAAAAAAGAACAGGAACGCATCTTCGAGCGCTTCTACCGGGTGGACAAAGCCAGGTCGCGCTCCATGGGAGGCACCGGACTGGGTCTGGCGATCTCCCGTGAGATCATGGAGATGCACCGCGGCGAGATCTGGGTCGAGAGCCAGTATGGTAAGGGCTCGACATTCTGGCTCAGCTTCCCGCTGCTGGATCAGAAGGAGGAGACCGCATGAGGAAATGGATCCTGGGACTTCTCCTTCTTTGT
>JAFVHC010000010.1 GCA_017474705.1 Bacillota bacterium | reverse complement strand
GGACCGAGCTCGTCGATGAATAGTTCGTCACAGGGAATGCTGCTGCGCAGCAGTTCATTCCCCCATTCCAGAACAGCATTGTCCATCTGCCAGCAGCCCACGGTGCCCTGATCTGCTCCGGTCCGGGTACCGCAGAGGCGTTTTTCCCGGGTGCGGACGTCCATCGTATAAAAAGCGGTCTTGATCCCGTCCGAATAAAGGGCCGGTGAGATGATGCCTCCCGCAGAAAGCCCTTCCTGTCCGCAGTGGTCCAAAAGGTCAAGGCAGAACCGGCTTTTTCCGGCGCCGCGGTCTCCTGTGATGACGGTGATTTTACTCATAGAATAAATATATCATCAAACGTTTGATTTTCAAAATTGGGCAATGATTTTTCCCATTTTATAGCAATAATATGCTATAATGCGAAGTTTGTAAGAACATTTCGGAGGCGTTATGGCAGATTTGGCAAGGGGAATCAGACAGGTCGATATCGATAAGGAGATGCAGCAGTCCTATCTGGACTATGCGATGAGCGTGATCATCTCACGTGCGCTGCCGGATGCAAGGGATGGCCTGAAGCCGGTCCAGCGCCGCATTCTCTATGCGATGTACGATATGGGAATCCGCCCCGAGCTCCCTTACAAGAAATCTGCCCGTATCGTCGGTGAAGTCCTCGGTAAATATCATCCCCACGGCGATGCCGCGGTGTATGATGCCATGGCACGCCTGGCTCAGGATTTCACGATCCGCTATCCGCTCGTGGACGGTCAGGGGAACTTCGGTTCCATCGATGGAGATCCCCCGGCAGCTATGCGTTACACGGAAGCCCGCCTCGATAAGATCTCCATGGAACTGCTGAAAGATATCGACGAAGAGACCGTCGGTTTTATCGGCAACTTCGACGATACGCTGAAAGAGCCGGAAGTCCTTCCGGCCATCGTACCGAACCTCCTGGTGAACGGAGCCAGCGGGATCGCGGTCGGGATGGCGACGAATATTCCCCCGCACAACCTCGGTGAGGTTTGTGACGCCGTGATCTATATGCTCCGGGAATGGGAGAATTTCAGCGAGATCACGGTCGAAGACCTGATGAAATATGTCAAGGGTCCGGATTTCCCGACCGGAGGCATCGTGGTACTGGAGGATGCCCGCAATGAGCTGGTTTCGGCATATGCGACCGGACGCGGACGTCTGATGGTGCGCGGCAGGGTCCATCTTGAAGATATGGGCCGCGGACGCAGCCGTCTGATCATCACGGAGATCCCTTATCAGATCAATAAGACCGGCCTGATCGAACGCATCGCCCAGCTGGTACGCGACGGCGTGATCGAAGGCATCGTTGACTTGCGTGACGAATCTGACCGGCAGGGGATGCGCATCGTCATTGAACTCTCCAAAACGGGAGATCCGGACGATATCCTGCGGGCTCTTTATAAACACACTCCTTTGCAGACGACTTTCGGGATCATCCTGTTGGCGCTGGTGGATAACAAACCGCGGGTATTGAGCCTGAAGGAAGCGCTGAAAGTATACGCGGACCATCAGCTGACGGTCATCCGCCGCAAGACGGAATTTGAACTGACCAAGGCAAAGCACCGCGCACATATCCTCGAAGGGCTGCTGACAGCGATCGACAACCTGGATGAGATCGTCCATATCATCCGTTCTTCCGAAAACGAGGCGGAGGCCCGCGAGGCGATCATGGCAAGGTTTGCGCTGGACCGCGAACAGACCCAGGCGATCCTGGATATGCCGCTGAAGCGCCTGACCCATCTGGAATATGATAAACTGCTGGCAGAGCTGAACAACCTCCGGCAGGCGATCATGGAGATGGAAGATCTGCTGGCTTCCCCGGAAAAGATGCGGGATCTGCTGGCTTCCAAACTGAAGGACCTGCAGCAGACTTACGCCGATGCGCGCAGGACCCAGATCGCCCTGTTGGGTGAAGGGATCTCTTCAAAAGAAATGCTGACCGCCAATGCGCTGATCAAAGCTGAAGACGTGTTCGTCGGCCTGACCCGCGACGGGACGATCGGCCGCGTGGAGCGGGATGCGGTCAAACAACGCGGCTTTGCCATTCCGGAATGGATCGTACGCTCTGATACCCAGCAAACGGTCTATGTGGTGAGTGAGACTGGGAAAACCTGTGGCTTATACGTCGAAACGCTGCCGAAGGTGGATGATTTCTCTGCCGGGATTGATTTTGCCTCTGTTTCCGGATGGGCTGAAAATGAAAAACCGGTCACGATTTTTACCATGCCATCGCGTGAGAAAATGGATGAAAAGGC
>JAFVHC010000073.1 GCA_017474705.1 Bacillota bacterium | reverse complement strand
CGCGGCGGAAGCACATGGTACAATTGGTTTGAGACCCCTACGAAATTACACTGCTCTCAAACTGAGGACAAGGAGATCGATGAGGCATTCGGTTTGAGACCCCTACGAAATTACACTGCTCTCAAACCTTTTCCGGCTTGTTATTGATTGTATCCGGGTTTGAGACCCCTACGAAATTACACTGCTCTCAAACCGATGAGTGCTTCCGTATACGCTTCCTGGTGTTTGAGACCCCTACGAAATTACACTGCTCTCAAACACAGGAGACGCCGCGAAAGAACTGCAGAGCGTTTGAGACCCCTACGAAATTACACTGCTCTCAAACCAGGGAAGAGAAGAACCAAAAGAAGCTGAACATAATCCACCCCATGTCCATGCTTCACAAGGGAAACATGTAGCAGAGATCACTATTCGTTCAGGAGTGGTTTTGGATGGCTATTTACCGCCAAAAACTCTATCACTTGTACAAAAGTGGATCTCTTTACACAGAGAAGCGCTATTGCTCATGTGGGAGACACAGGATTTCAAGCGACTCCCACCTCTTTCCTAAAGGAGGCCTTTCATGTTCCACAAAATCAAAGCAGTAACTCCTCTCCCAAACTTTCACCTCAGCGTCCAATTCGCGGAAGGCGTCACCAAGTTTTACGATATCACACCTCTGTTTGATAAATGGCCGGCCTTTCGTGCTTTATTGCAGTCTCCTGACCTTTTTGAATCGGTCACTGTCGATACTGGTGGGTATGGTATCATCTGGAATGATGACCTTGACTTGTCTTGTGACGAGCTGTTTGCGAATGGTAAAACGGTGAAAACGCCCTTCGATGGTCTGATGGCCTTCACCGACGCCACCGAGATCTGGGGTCTAAATGAAAGTACGCTTCGCAAGGCCATTTCTTATGGCAAGCTTGTCAATGGCGTTGACGCTTGCAAGTATGGAAAGCAATGGGTCATCTCTACCAAGGCAATGATCCGCGAATATGGTCTGCCTCAGCAGAAAGGATAAGAAGTTTATGTCTATACATCCAACACTGCGGCTCAGCGATCTCGCAGGTCTCGATCTGCAATGCTGCTGCGGACGCCGTCATCAGGTCCCGATCCGCCATATCGTTACCGGGAAACGTGCGCTGGACCGTCTTCCGGAGGTCGTGGCATCGTTTTCCGGGAAGCATGCGCTGCTCGTCGGAGATTCCCACACCTGGCCTTTGGCGGGAGAAAAGGCACAAGCCCTGCTCACATCCGCAGGCATTCAGGTGACCCCGTACATCTTCTCCCGGAGAGACCACTACTTGACCGATGAGTATGCCATCGGTGAACTGTTGGTGGCTTTGCCCCAGCAGACCGACCTGATCGTGACCGTGGGCAGTGGAACCATGAACGACGTGACAAGGGCTGTCGCCGTGCGCTGCGGCCTGCCATGGATCATCATCGGTACCGCGCCTTCCATGGATGGCTACGCTTCCTCCACGTCCGCCATCATCATAAACGATGAAAAACGGTCCGTACCGCTGGGTCCGCCCTACGGCATCGTGATGGATACAGATCTGCTGGTCACCGCGCCGGACGAGATGCTCTCCGCTGGCATCGGCGATGTACTGGGCAAATATGTGACTCTCGCGGACTGGCGTCTTGCGGCACAGGAAGGTAAGGAACACTATTGTGAAACGATCGCGGGATTGATCGAAGCCGCGTGCGGTCGCTGCCTGGCAGGGTATGAAAATGTGCTTGCCCGCGTTCCGGCGGCGATCGAAGATATGGCCGGCACTCTCGTCATGGCCGGTGTGGCGATCAGCATGTTCGGTACTTCCCGCCCCTGTGCCGGCAGCGAACACCAACTGGCCCACGTTTGGGAAGTCGCCGCCATACAGCGCGGCGGGCAAAGCCCTCTGCATGGGAATTTCGTCGGGCTGGGGACCGTGGCGTCGATCCTGCTGTATCAAGCCGCGGCTGAAAACTTCGGCTTTGCCGATCTGCTGGAGGCACTGCCAGAAGCAGAGATGATCTCTGATATTCTGAGCAAAGCCGGCGGATGGGCTTCGAAAGAACGGCTTGGCATCGACCGCGCCTTGTTCGAATCATCTTTCACCCACGCAGCGCGCACGAACCCACGATATACGATCCTCACGTATCTGGAGGAACGCGGGTGCCTGGAAACATATGCAAAGCAAGTGACAGCGCTGCTGTACGATGTCTGAAACAACAAAAAAACACCGAACCAGTTCTCTGGTCCGGTGTTTTGCATTTTCTTATCATGCAAGGATCGGCTTGCAGGCTTCCGCCAGCAGATCCTTTTTCGCCTGCGCTTCCGCGAGGTCTTTGCCTTTGGTGGTAAAGTACAGTTTGATCTTCGGCTCGGTTCCGGAAGGACGGACGACGACAGTGGAACCATCCTCCAGGCCATAGATCAGAACATTGGCCTTGGGCAGACCGGTCTCCTCCGGCTTGCTGTAGTCCGTTACGGTAACGACCGGGATCCCGGCAAATTCCTTCGGCGGAGCGACGCGAAGGTTCTCCATGATGCCCTTCATCTTGTCCATACCAGTCAGTCCCGGGAACTCGAAGCTGTCGACCTTGTTCAGATAGCGGCCGTACTCGGCGTAGATCTCCTCAAGACGCTGCTTGATGGAAGAACCGATCGAACGATAATAAGCAGCCATTTCACAGATCAGCATGGCACCGATGACGGCGTCCTTATCACGCACGTACGTGCCAGCCAGATAGCCATAGCTCTCTTCAAATCCGAAGATAAAGCGATCCTCTTCGCCGACCGCTTCCAACTGAGCGATCTGATCACCGATCCACTTGAAGCCGGTCAGCACGTGACGCAGCTCAACTCCATAATGGGCTGCTACGGCATCCGCCAGCGGCGTGGATACGATAGACATGACCGCTACCGGATCCTTCGGCATGGTGCCCTTCTCGATACGTCCGGCGCAGATGTAGTCCAGAAGCAGGACGCCCATCTCGTTACCGGAAACCAGCTCGTAAGAGCCATCCGGACACTTCATCGCGATACCGACACGATCCGCATCGGGATCCGTTGCCAGCATCAGATCCGCGCCTTCTTTTTCTGCCAGCGCAAGGCCATATTTCAGAGCCTCGAAGATCTCGGGGTTCGGATACGGGCAGGTCGTAAAGTAACCGCTGGGATATTCCTGCTCGGGTACGATG
>JAFVHC010000072.1 GCA_017474705.1 Bacillota bacterium | reverse complement strand
CGTGGGACGTGTCATAGAAGCGGTCCTGGAGGAGAACGGACAGCTGTTCATGTGTGCCGACCATGGTAACTGTGAGCAGATGATCGATTATGAGACCGGTGCACCTTGGACCGCTCATACGACCAATCCGGTACCGTTCGTCATCGTGAATGCTGATGGATGCAAGGGCATCCGTGAAGGCGGCCGCCTTGCGGACATCGCACCGACTCTGCTGGATATGATGGGTCTGGAACAGCCCAAGGAAATGACCGGACAGAGCCTGCTGATCCGTTAAAGAGCAGTCAAAGTCTGTAAAAGTATCTTATAGATCGGATATCTCTGCATTTGGAGATATCCGATCTTCCCTGTACAAAAGGAAATGGAAAGGACTATTCTGTGATCGAGGTTCAGAGTATTTCCAAAACATTCAAAGTGTTTCAACGGGATGCGGGCATGATGTCCGCGTTTCGTGCTTTATTCCATCGCAAATACACGCTCGTGCATGCACTCAACGGCCTCTCGTTCACTATACAGGAAGGGGAGATCGTCGGTCTGATCGGTCCGAACGGAGCCGGTAAAAGCACAACGGTCAAGGTGCTTTCAGGCATCCTTGTGCCGGATGGCGGCACCTGCGTCATCAATGGACGTGTACCATGGAAAGAGCGCAAGGCGCATGTCAAAGAGATCGGTGTCGTTTTCGGACAGCGGTCTCAATTGTGGTGGGACGTTCCGATCATTGATTCCTTTACTTTATTGAAAGACATTTATAGGATCCCGGAAACAGAGTATCAGAAAAATCTTGCAGAACTCACGGAAACGCTGGATCTTGCGGACATACTGAAGACACCGGCCCGCCAATTGTCCTTAGGCCAGCGTATGCGCTGCGAGATCGCTGCATCTTTATTGCATGATCCTAAGATCCTTTTCCTGGATGAACCGACCATCGGTCTGGACGTGGTATCCAAGCGTTCGGTCCGTGATTTCATCAAAAAGCGGAACGAGGAGAAGGGGACGACGATCATCCTGACGACCCATGACACCTTGGATCTGGAAGCCCTCACGGAACGGATCTTGCTCATCGGGAAGGGTCGCATCCTTCTGGACGGTCGTCTGGAGGACCTCAAGCAGCAGTATGCTGAGGGCAGCAATCTGGAGGACGTGGTGGTGCGTCTGTATGAGGAGTACCATCTATGAGACCGTTCTTTTCCATGCTGAAAATACGCTTCATCAACAGCATGCAATATCGGGCGGCCGCCTGGGCGGGTGTCATGACGCAGTTCTTTTGGGGCTTCATGGAGCTGCTGCTGTATCTGACACTGTCACGGGAAAATCCGGCGGCGTTCACCATGACCTTGCCGCAGCTGACCAGTTATCTATGGCTGCGACAGGCGTTTTTTGCCATGTTCCTTTTGTGGAGCGTAGATAACGATATCCTGGACATGATCATGAACGGGGACGTAGCCTATGAAGTCATTCGGCCAGTATCGCTCTACAGCCTGTGGTTTGCCAGGAACCTTGGCTCGCGGACGTCGAAGGTCGCGCTGCGCTGCGTACCGATCCTCTTGGTAAGTCTGCTGCTGCCAAAGCCCTATGGACTCTCGCTGCCTCCGGATGTATACAGTGCGGTGGGCTTTTTCATTTCTATGATCCTGGGCGTTGTACTGTTGATCGGTATGTGCATGTGGATCTATATCATGACGTTCTACTTCATCACAGCCCGCGGTATCCAAAATATCGTGGGTACGTTCGCGGACTTTCTTTCCGGCTCGTTGATCCCCATTCCTTTCATGCCCATCGGAGTACAGCGTGTTCTGAATATACTGCCTTTTGCTTCAACGCAAAGCACACCGTACTTGATCTACAGTGGCTATCTGTCCGGCACAGCGGCATTACAGGCCATCGGCCTGCAGCTGCTTTGGATCGTTTTGATCGTAGGCAGCGGTATTCTGGCCATGCGTAAGGCGTTATTGCGTGTTACCGTTCAAGGAGGATAAGCACCATGAAACTATACCTTCGCTTTATGGGCATCCATTTCCGCAGTTCCATGGAATACAAGGCTTCCTTCTTTATGCTGGGCATAGCAACGATGATCGCTTCTTTAGGCGGACTGTTGTCTTTGACATTCTTGTTCATGCGTTTCCATACGATCGCCGGATACACGTTCAGTCAGGTGCTCCTGTGCTTTTCTACGATCGTCATGTCCTTTGCGCTGTCAGAAGTCTTTTTCCGCGGTTTTGACCGGTTCGAACAGATCATTCGGGGCGGTACGTTCGATCGCATGCTGCTGCGTCCCTGCAGTCTCATCGGGCAGATCCTGTTCGAGAAGATCGAATTCAACCGACTCAGCAAAGTCATCGAGGCAGCAGTGGTACTGGCCTATGCGATCCCGCGGTCGGGAGTTATATGGACGGCGGACAAGATCCTGGTCCTGATCTTAATGATCCTGGGAGGAGTCATGATGTTCGCCGGCATGTTCCTGTTGTTTGCCGGGATCTGCTTCTATACCCTGGAAGGACTGGAAGTGCTCAATATCCTGACGAACGGCAGCGAGAATTTCGGACATTATCCGGTGAGCGTCTATGGAAAATGGATGCTGCGTTTCTACACTTTCATCGTGCCTTTGGCGTGCGTACAGTATTATCCACTGCAGTATCTGCTGGGGCGTTCGGATCGATCCTGGTATGGCCTGCTGCCGCTGGCCGGTTTTGTATTCACGATACCTTGTTACTGTTTCTGGCGGATCGGCCTGAAGCATTATAAATCCAATGGATCCTGAGGTTGCGCACATCAGGGAAATATGATATACTCTTGCAGATCATGAATCAGGAGGACTTTTCACTTGTCTTTAGCACAAGAAATAGAAAAACGGCGCACTTTTGCGATCATTTCGCATCCGGACGCCGGTAAAACGACATTGACTGAAAAACTGCTGCTCTATGGAGGAGCCATACAGCAGGCCGGTGCTGTCAAAGGAAAAAAAGCGGCCAGGCACGCTGTCTCCGACTGGATGGAGATCGAGAAACAACGTGGTATCTCGGTCACATCTTCTGTTATGCAGTTTGAATATGATGGATATTGCATCAATATCCTGGATACACCGGGACATCAGGATTTCTCAGAGGATACGTACCGTACACTGATGGCGGCTGACTCCGCCGTCATGGTCATCGACGCCTCGAAGGGCGTCGAGGCACAGACGCGGAAACTGTTCAAAGTCTGCCGTCTGCGCCATATCCCGGTATTCACTTTTATCAACAAGATGGACCGCGAGGCGAAGGATTCTTTCGATCTGTTGGCGGACATCGAGACCGAACTGGGGATCGAGACCTGCCCGATCAACTGGCCGATCGGTTCCGGTAAGCGCTTCAAAGGCGTGTATGACCGTGCAGCGCAGGAGATCCTGTTCTTCAAAGGAATGAGGACGGTTCTTTGAGCGGTGCCTACACAGTAGAGAAACAGGTCGTCCGGATGGGGGATCCTTCCGTCGATGATCTGATCGGGGCTGAGGCGCATGCGCTGCTCATGGAGGAGATCGAGCTGCTGGATGGTGCCAGTCATGAATTCGATCTGGACCTGGTCCGTGCCGGTGAACTGTCGCCGGTCTTCTTTGCCAGTGCATTGACGAATTTCGGTGTGGAACCCTTCCTCAAGGAGTTTCTGCGTATGACGACACCGCCTTTGGCACGCAGAGCGGGCGATGTGCATATCGATCCAGTGCAGACTGGTTTCTCGGCTTTTGTTTTCAAGATCCAGGCGAATATGAACAAAGCGCACCGTGACCGTGCTGCTTTCTTCCGGATCTGCTCGGGCAAATTCGAGAAGGGCATGGAAGTCTATCATGTGCAGGGCGGTAAAAAGATCAAGCTTTCACAGCCGCAGCAGCTGATGGCGCAGGATCGTTCCATCGTGGATGAAGCATACGCAGGTGATATCATCAGCGTATTCGATCCGGGCATTTTCTCTATCGGCGATACCATCTGCATGCCGGGCGAGGACTTCCGCTTCGAAGGCATTCCGACGTTCGCTCCGGAACATTTCTGCCGTGTGCGACAGGTGGATACACTCAAACGCAAACAGTTCATCAAGGGCATTTCGCAGATCGCACAGGAAGGCGCCATCCAGATCTTCCAGGAGCCGGGACGTGGCATGGAGGAAGTCATCGTCGGCGCTGTCGGTGTGCTGCAGTTTGAAGTGCTGGAATACCGCCTGAAAAACGAATACAACGTTGAGATCCATATGGAACCGCTGTCGTATCAGTTGATCCGCTGGGTCGAGAACGAGGAGATCGATCTTTCGGCACTTACGCTAACATCCGATACGCGTATCGTTGAGGATCTCAAAGGCGCCAGCCTGCTTCTGTTCACGAATGAGTGGAACATCACCTGGGCGCTGAGTCATAATAAAGAACTGCGTCTTTCTGAATTTGGGGGAGAATTATGAAAAGAATGAAAAGATCAAGACTTCTGGCGCTGGTCCTGCTGCTGGTCCTGGTGCTGACATCCTGTAAGGGATATAACCCTTTCAGCAGCAAAAAAGATGATATCGGCTGGGATGAATTCGTCGAGGACTATTTTGCCGATGCATTTTTCGGAGATTCCCTGTCGCTCCATTACTATGTGGAGCATCCGGAAAATTTCGGGATCGAGGATTTCGATGAATCCTTCGGGACACTGTATGATGGTGAGTACGAGGATGATGAACTCTACTATGCCACCAATCTGTTAGAAGAAGCCCGGAAGTACGACGACAGCAAGCTGACCGAGCAGCAGATCAAGGATAAAGAGACCTTCATCTGGTATCTGGAAACGGAAGCGATGGCGGAGGACAAGAAATTCTTGTTCTATGAAGAGTACGCTGCGCCTATGTATGGTGTGCAGTCCAATCTGCCGATCAATCTGGCCAACTATGCTTTCGTCGAAGAAAAGGACGTGGAGAACTATCTGGAGCTGCTGGATGATACCGGCCGCTATCTGGATGAGTTGTTCCAGTACGAGAAAAAGCGTGCCGAACTGAATTATGGCATGAATGATGAGCTGATCGATCAGGTCATCAAAGAGTGTACGGATTTCCTGGGGGATTCTTTAGATGAGAATGTCCTGATCACCTCATTTGATGAACGTATCGAAGCGCTAGGTGTAGAAAGCGCCAAAGCGGAAGAATACAAGGCGACCAATCGTAAAAAGGTCGAAGAGCAGGTGTTCCCGGCGTATCAGACGTTCATTTCCAATATGGAAAGCATCAAGGGCGTGAGCAAGGGTACCGGCTGTCTGGCGGATATGGAATACGGTAAAGAGTATTTTGAATACCTGGCCAAGGAGGCATCCAGTTCCGACCGCAGTGTGGAAGAAATCAAAAAACTGCTGAATGACAATATCTCCGCACAGTACAACGAGCTCTACGCGATGCTTGCCGAGGATCCGACCATCCTTGATAAGATGGAAAGCCCGGACTACGGCGCGTCGGACCCGGTCGATATTCTGGAACTGATCGCGTCCCGCATGGGTAACGTTCTTGTGCCGGATATCGGCGATGCGAAGTATAACGTCCGTTACGTTCCGAAATCTCTGGAAGAGAGTTCCAATCCGGCGTTCTGCTTCATCCCGCAGATCGATAACATCGAAAGCACGATCTATATCAATCAGAATCCGGAATATGAACACATGGATTTCTTCATCACCGTGGCGCATGAAGGTTATCCGGGACATATGTATCAGAATACATATTATTATAATACGGATCCGGCTCCGTTCCGTCATATCCTGGATTTCAGCGGTTATACCGAGGGCTGGGCTGTGTATATTTCATACGAGGCTGTCAAGCTGAGCGATATCAAAGATGAGAACCTGTGCCGCATCCTTGCCTTGAACGAGGCGATCGGGTATGAAATGAGCGCCCTTGCGGACATCGGTGTCAACTATGAGGGTTGGGACCTGAAACAACTGGGTGATTTCTTTGATGGATACGGTATGGAAGAGTCAGATATTAAGGAATTGTACAACCAGCTGGTCTCCACACCGGCCGTATACTTAAGCTACAGTGCTGCCGCCTGCGAATTCTGGGAACTGCGTGATTATGCGATGGAAAAGATGGGCGACAAGTACAATGATGTGGATTTCAACAGGATCATTCTGGATGAAGGGCCGACTTCCTTCACGATCCTGAAAGAACGTGTAGACGCAGCAGTCGCTGCATAAACCAACAAAAAAAGACCCGCTCTATGGAGCGGGTCTTTTGATATCAGCAAACGGTAACGATGACCTGCGCGTAATGGGTCAGTTTAAAATGACCATCTGCCTGCGCCTTGATGATCACATGGATCATATCGCCTTGTTTGGCGGTTTCCGGTACGTACAGATCGAATCCATCCAACACCGCATCTTTAGCGGAGAGGCTGCTGGCTTCTTCGTAGATGCGCGCTGTGACTTGCGCATCAGAAAGCGCAGTGATCTGGACGTGAGAACCTGCAGGAGCAGTAACGTCAAGGCCGCTGGGAACGGTCAAAGCCGGAGCATGTTCTCCTTCATCGTACGAGGAGGCCGCGCACCAACCAACGCGGGCGGCGAAGTCGCGCTGGATGTCACAAACGTACGGCCACATGGATTCAGTCGGTTTGGTGATTCCATTGCGGTCTGTATAAGCGTCATATACGACGTCCCACACATTGACGGGTTCGCCCTTGGAGTTGTATTGATCACTGACACGCGCGTAGCGGCCGGCGATCCCGCCATAGCCGAAATCTTCCAAAGTACGGAAGCCCCAGTTGAAGAGAAGGAAGAAGGTAGGAGAGTCGCCCTCGGAAAGGAAATCGAAGGGGTCGGCTTTGGGGATCCCGATCTTTGCCAGGAACCAATCATCCTGGATCCTGGGGTTGGTGCCAAACTGGCAGTCATCGGATTCACCCTCGTAATAATGACCATCCATCCAGACACAGTAATCCTTCGCCAGAGCACTCTTGCCGTTGACGATCCCGGACTTCATGAAAGGCGCACGCAGCGTATCTTTGCTTTCACCTTCCGGCATGCCCATCCATCCGTAGGCATAGGAACCCATCTGCAGCGTTTTGACGAATTGGATCTTTGGCCAGTTTTCTGCGATATAAGAGCGATATGTCGGGTCCTGCTCTCCGCAGGCCGTCATGATGACCTTGCGGCTGATCTTTTCATACAAAGCCGGCCATTCCGGCGTATTTTCATACGTGGTCTGAATGTCCAGCAGAGCGCGGGCAATGGTGTTGGTTCCGCCCCAGACCTGCAGATACAGCGGACGGGGGTCATCATCGAGGATATGTTTGCGGATCAGTTCGGAGCCTTCCGTGGGCTGTTCCATTTCTCCCTCATAGCCAATGTTGCCGATCTTCGTGATCGAGCGCAGGTAATCGGGTGTGGGATAGCCTTCCGCATGGATGCAGAGATTAGGATAGTCCTTTTCATAATCATCGATGACGCGGAACATCCAGTCCGTTCCCGGCCAGCGATATGGCTGATCGAAAGGACCGTTCTGGTCTGCGTCACCGCCGAAGGCATAAGGATTTTCAGAACGTTTCGGTTTTACGGCACCGGGAACACCGACCCAATGGAACTTCGAGGACGTCTGGACGATGCCCTGCAGTTCGACTTCATTGGTATAAAACAAGAAATGGCGGAGCGAATTCTGATCATCGACTTCCGCGTCTTGCGTAATGATGGTACGGAGTTTTTCCATTTTGATCATGGTCCTTTCAGCGTGTGATGGATAAAGTATAACATATGCGCGGGATAAATGAAATATAGTAGATTTTTATTCTTCCGGATGGTACAATTGAAAAAAACGATCAGGAGGTAACATATGAACAAGATCCCTGTAGGTATCCAGGTCTATTCCGTGCGCGATCTTGCGCAGAACGACCTGAAAGGCACGCTGCAGCAGTTGAAAGATATGGGTTATGATGGAGTCGAACTGGCCGGTCTGTACGGACATACGGCGGAAGAAGTCCGTCAGATCCTGGATGAGGTCGGGATCCCGGCTATTTCTGCACATGTACCTTATGTAGAATTGATCAGTGATATGGAGGGCACGGTCCAAAAGTATAAACGGATCGGCTGCAAGTATATCGCTGTGCCTTATCTGACGGAAGAATATCGCCCCGGAACGCCCTTGTTCCCCGAGGTAGTAGAGAACATCCGGAAGATCGGTAAGGTCTGCAAAGAGAACGATATCGTTCTGCTGTATCATAATCATGACTTTGAATTTGCGAAAATGGAGGATGGTTCTTACGCCCTGGACTATCTGTATGATACGGTGCCGGCAGACTATCTGCAGACGGAACTGGATACCTGCTGGGTCAGAGTCGGCGGAGAGGATCCCGTTGCTTATATCCATAAGTATGCGGGACGCTGCCCGGTCGTACATCTGAAAGACTATGTCGGTACCCGCAGCGCCCATATGTATGAGTTGATCGGTATCGAATCCAAGCCGGAAGAAAAGACCGAGGAATTCGGATTCCGCCCAGTCGGATATGGTGTACAGGATATGCCGGCGATCGTGCATGCTGCCATCGAGTCCGGTGCGGAGTGGGTCGTGGTCGAGCAAGATCAGTCCAAGGAACGCCCGAGCATCGAAGCCGCCCGCATGAGCATAGAGTACATCCGCTCCCTGTAAACAGATCAATCATTATGAGAATAAAATGCCGCTTGTATAAAGCGGCATTTTTTGTGTTCATCTCCTGAAAAACAGCCTATTACATATAGAGGGAGGTGGGCATATGATCATACAGATCACAAGAAAAACATGGCGTGTTATAGGGATCATATTGGTGATCGCCATTGCAGGCATCTTATATCTGTTTCCTCAGTTGTTGGACCCGGTGTTTTCCAAAAAGAATGACACTTCTTCTGAAGAAGTACTCATGGAAACTTCAGAGTCGGTGCGTGCGGTCGAAGCAGAAGAGTCAGCGCCTTCGGAACCGGCTGCCTGTGCGGTCCACGTCTCAGGTGCGGTCCGCCATCCGGATCAGGTCTGGTATCTGCCGGAAGGAAGCCGGGTCGGTGATGCGGTCGAAGCGGCGGGAGGCGCGGCGAAAAAGGCGGATCTGAGCCGGTTGAACCTGGCGCAGTCAGTGTCGGACGGAATGAAGATCTACGTTCCGGAAAAAGGGGAAATAATTGAAGATGATACCTCCGTCAAGGAGGAAATGCTCGAGCAGAATACCCTTGTCAATATCAATACAGCAGGCGTAGAAGAACTGACGGATCTTTCCGGTATAGGAAACGTTTACGCGGAGCGTATCCTGAAGTATCGTGCGGAGAACGGACCGTTCGCTTCCATCGAAGATATCATGAACGTCAAGGGCATTGGAGAAAAAACCTTTGCAAAGATCAAAGACAGCATCTGCGTTTGATGTCATGCGGAGGCGGCCGGGCATCACACTTTGTGTGACCGGAATACTGGGACAGATCTCAGGTATGTGGTATGGCAGCCGATGGAGCATCCCGATCGGGCTGGTACTGTTTTTGTCCGGCCTTTTGCCCAGGAAAAAGGAAGAAAGGATCCTGCTGTACCTTGCATTTGCTTGTTTTATCCTGGGCGTCGCTCGAGGTCGTTCAGCATTTGCGCCATATCGCGACCAGAAGGAAGTGCCGATGGATGTGATCGGTATCGTGCAGACGGTCCGCAGCACGGAAAGCGGGCTTTCTTTTGTGATGCAGGCAGATGGGTTTAAGATACGAGTCCGGACGGATATGCCGGATATCCATGAAGGAGATCGGGTCAAAGTCAGCGGGACGGGCACTGTGCCGCAGATGCCGGCTGATCCGGGCGGATTCGATCAGATGGTCTACGATGGGGCAAGAGGCGTCCGATACGAGATGACAGCGCAAAAGGTCAGGATCGTTTCACGAGGGCACTGGCCCGATGTCTTCCGACACCGCTTTTTGTCAAGCGCGCGGTCATCGTTAGAAAGCCTGCTGCCCAAAGAACAGGAAGGTGCTATCCTTGCGATCCTGGCTGGAGACCGGTCCGATATGGATGCCGGTATGACCGAAGCCTTCCAGGACTGCGGGATCGCGCATATCATCGCAGTTTCCGGCTTGCATGTGCAAGTGCTCTGTTCCATGTTGGAATGGTGTCTGTGCAAAGTGATGGCAAGAAAAAAAGCCCTGACCGTCAAAGG
>JAFVHC010000071.1 GCA_017474705.1 Bacillota bacterium | reverse complement strand
TGGATACAGCATTCCCTAAAGATAAAGTCTATACGTATACGTTACGTTCTCTGAACGGTTCTGCATTTGCCAGTTTTTATAAAAACAAAGGATTTGGCACGTATTATAAGAACGGTGCGCTCGCTTCCGGCAAAGTCACCGCAGCTGATGGAAAAGGATATTATTTCGAAAAAGGTCTTATGAAGACCGGTTTCATCAAGATCGGGAAGAAGACGTATTATTATAATTCTTCCGGTGTGCTGCAGAAAGATGGCGTCGTCGGTTCCAAAAAAGAAGGCTATAAGTATGCAGGCAAAGACGGAGCGGTGGATACGTCCTATACGGGCATCGTAAAGCATGGCAAACAGTACTGGTACTGCAAAAAAGGTGTCTTTGATTTTACTTATAGCAACGCGATCACGTATCAGAAAGAGTCCTGGATCATCCAGAACGGTATCGCGAAAAAGGCCGCATCGACGGAGGATCTGACGCTGTGGAGAGCGATGAAGGTCGTCGTCAAGATCACAGATAGCAGCATGACACAGGCCGAGAAGCTGAAGGTCTGCTTCAAATATGCACAGACCAACTATACGGAAATGAATCCACGAGTCCCCCACTATCACGGGGATGGCTGGGTCACGCTGTACGCCAATGATATGTTTGTCAATGGCAGAGGCAATTGTTTCAGTTACGCTGCAGCATTTGGCTATATGGCCAAGGCGATCGGGTATACCAACGTCTACATCTGCAACAGCGGCGGTCACGGCTGGACTGAGATCGATGGCAAGGTCTATGATCCGGAATGGGGAAAGAATCATAAGGACCGCACCTATTACGCGATGTCCTACGATACCAAGGATCCGAATTATAGAGGGGCAATCGCTGCCGGGTATTCCTGGATGCGTGTGAAGATCTGAGACGGAGATCATCATGGTTTTTAGCTCGATTACATTTTTAAGCATATTTTTGCCCGTCGTATTCCTACTGAACCTGGTCATTCGCAATATCAAGGTCCGCAACGGGATCCTTATGGTGGCGAGCCTGGTTTTCTATGCGTACGGAGAACCGGCCTATGTCCTGTTGATGATCCTGAATGCCCTGTGGAATTATCTGCTGGCACGGGGGATCGCAAAAGGTAAAGGAGCCAAAGGGTTTCTTGTTTTAGCCGTGTGCCTGAATATCGGTACGCTGATCCTCTTCAAATATACCGGCATGCTGGTGCAGACCTTTGATGCTTTGACGGGTCTCGCGGTCCCTGTGCCGCAGATCCGGCTTCCGATCGGTATTTCCTTCTTCACGTTCCAGGCCTTGTCCTATGTGATCGATGTATACCGGGGCGAGACGGAAGTGCAGAAGAATTATTTTCGTCTGCTGCTCTACATTTCCTTTTTCCCGCAGCTGATCGCGGGTCCGATCGTCAAATATCGGGATATCAGCGATCAGATCACCAAACGGGAAATGACTTTGGACAAGGTGGCGCAAGGATTGCGGCGGTTCGTCTGCGGTCTGGCGAAGAAGGTGCTGATCGCCAATACGATGGGCCGTGTGGCGGATCTGATCTTTGCGGGGGGTCTGCAGGAGCTCTCCGTCATAACCGCCTGGCTTGGTGCGGTAGCCTACATCTTCCAGATCTATTATGACTTTTCCGGATATTCGGATATGGCCATCGGTCTGGGACGGATGTTCGGTTTCACGTTCAAGGAGAATTTCAACTATCCTTACACTGCCGGAAGCATCCAGGATTTCTGGCGGCGCTGGCATATTTCACTTTCCACCTGGTTCAAAGAGTATCTGTACATTCCGCTGGGCGGCAACCGCAAAGGCGCTGCCCGCACGGATCTGAACAAGATCTTTGTCTTTTTGATGACTGGCTTATGGCACGGTGCCAACTGGACCTTTGTGCTCTGGGGGCTGTGGCATGGTTTGTTCCTGCTGCTGGAAGCCCATATTCCGGTGCTGCGCAAACTGCCGAAGGGGCTCAACAAGATCTACACCCTGCTGGTCGTGGTGCTGGGCTTCGTCATGTTCCGGGCGGATACGATCAGTTACGGGATCGGGTATATCGGCAGGATGTTTACCTTTACCACTGCGTCCCGTATCTCGATCAGCCTTGCGTTGGAACAGCTGACGCCATGGTTTATCGGGATCCTGGCAGCGGCGATCATCGGCTGCGGACCGATCTGCAAGATCTCCTCTTCTGTCAAGGAGCATGTCCTGAACGGACCCTTGACGCAGACCAAATGGAAAGTGGTCGGTCTTGCTTTGTATTTTCTGGCGTTCCTGGGCCTGGGGTTCTGCATGTTCCGGCTTTCCTCCGGCGCTTACAACCCGTTCATTTATTTCCGGTTCTAAGGAGGGACAGCCATGAAGAGAATGATCAAAATACTGTTTACAGTCCTTTGTATGCTGGCTCTGCTGGTACCTTCCGTGGGTACTTTGATCTTTGGACACAGCAGCCCGGTGGGCAATGAATCTGTTGCACTCCGGCCCTCCGTGACGTCATCGGACGGGACCTTGAACGTCGCTTACATCTCTGATCTGGGAGCGTATTTCGAGAAAAGATTCGCCTTCCGGCCGGAAGCCATTACGGCGGACTCCACAGTTCTGGCAAAACTGTTTCAGACGTCCTCTGTCGATACGGTCGCAGTCGGCAAGGATGGATGGATGTACTATACGGATAGTTTGAACGATTATGCAGGACGATATCCTCTGTCGGACCGTGAGCTGGGGTTGGCGGCCAAAAACCTGAAGATCATTCAGGACTATTGTGAGGAGCAGGAGATCGGATTCCTGTTCACGATCGCGCCGAACAAAAATACCCTCTACGGGACACATATGCCGTACTATGCGGATTATATGGTCTCCGACCGGCACAACCGGGACGGGATCAAGGCGCAGCTTGAAAAATACGGTGTTCATTATAGCGACCTGTTCACCGTTTTCAGGAATGAAAAAGAAGTCCTGTACTTTCATCAGGACTCCCATTGGAACAATAAAGGTGCGCTTTTGGCCTATGATACCATCCTGACAGACTTAGGACAGCCGCATGATGATTATGCTGATGCGGCCGTGAGCCGCAAAAAAACCCATGTCGGGGACTTAAGCGCCATGCTGTTTCCTGCATCGTCAGAACCTGAGTTCGATTATGATTACGGGCAGAATGAGCGGTTCTCGTATGTGACCCATACCCGCTCCGTGGAGGACGCTACGATCATCACGCACTGTGATGACGCGGAAGGTTCTCTTTACATGTACCGGGATTCCTTCGGTAATGCGCTCTTGCCTTTCATGGCCGGTGCTTATGCCGATGCATTGTTCACCAAGGCTTTCAATAAAGACATTGCCATGGATCTGGAGAAAGCGTCCCCGGATGTGTTCATCATGGAACTGGTGGAACGGAACCTGGACTGGCTCATCACCATGCCGCCGCTGGTTCGCGCCAAAGAACTTTCGGACATAACGATCGATTCCCGCCAGGACCAGACGGTGGAGATCAGTGCCACGACAGCACAAGGAGCGAACCGGTTCCTGGAAGTCAGAGGGACTTTTGAGGATCCGGATCGTGCCCAGGGTGATGAGATCCTGATTCGGGTCACTGATGCATCCGGAAAAGTACGGTTCTATCAGTGCTATGGCATGCAGGCAGAAGCCGACAGCGAAGGTTTCCTGGCCTATCTTCCGGCAGAGGACTATGCCGGGGCACAGAAGCTTTCCGTATCGCTCGTCATCGGGGATGAGACGGTCGGCTTTACGGAAATCGGTACGGAAGAAATCAATGTGGAATGATTCGAGGGGAAGAAAATGAAGAAAAAGATACTCTTGCTTACGATTGCAGCCTTGGCATTGCTGTTGACAACCTGCGCCAAGAAGGTGACCATCGCAATCACGGATTTCAATGTGACGACGGAGATCGAGGCGAAGGTCGGGCAGACGATCGAGCAGATCCTTTCCGAAGCGCAGATCGAACTGGGCGAGAAAGACGAGACGGTCCCGGGGCGGGATGAGAAACTGGCGGAGGAGACGACAGAGATCGTGATCCACCGTTACGCGAAACTGACCGTCAATGATAACGGAGAAGAGACCGAGATCGAGACCTGGAAGGGCGAGACCATCGCCGACGTGCTCAAAGGCGCCGGTATCACCCTGGGCGATAAGGATATGGTCATCCCCGCGGCAGAGGAAAAAGTTGCTGCGGATCAGATGGAAGTCGTGATCCAGCGGTATGCGGCGGTCGCCATCACGGACCTGGGCGAAAAGAAAGAATATGACAAGATCAAAGGCCTGACGATCCAGGAGGTCCTGGACCAGGAAAACATCACCTTGGGCGAGAAGGACGAGATCGAACCCGCGGCAGACACCGTGCTCAGCGAGGATATGACGGAAGTTCAGATCCGCCGCTACGCGAAAGTCACGATCAAACACGAGGATGAGGAGACACAGGTCGAACTGGTGGGCGGAACGGTCGAAGATGCGCTGAAAGAAGCCGGTATCGAGCTGGGAGAGAAGGAAGAGGCGGATGAAGCGCCGGATACCTTCCTTGTCGACGGCATGGTCATCACGATCTCACGGGAGAAGACTGTGAAGCTGAAGGTGGACGGCAAGAGCACCGAGGTCACCACCAAGGCAGTGTTCGTTTCGGATTTCCTAGAAGAGCAGAAGATCACCCTCGGCCCGGATGATGAGATGAACAAAAAGCTGGATGATCGTATCAAAGATGGCATGAAGCTGACCGTCTACCGCGTGGAATATAAAGAAGAGAAGGAGACGGAGACCATCGATTACGGTACGATCGAGCAGTACAGTGACTCCATGGATCTTGGTACCAGTACGATCGAACAATATGGTTCCGAAGGTGAAAAGGAAGTTACGTACAAGGTCAAATATGTTGACGGCAAGGAAGACAGCCGCGAAGTCATCAAAGAAGAGGTGACGAAAGAACCGGTCGATGAGATCATCACCTATGGTACCTATGAGGCGCCGGCTTCCAGCGGCAGGACCGAGACCGGCCGTACAGCGGTCTATGACTGTGATGGATCCGGACACGGATATTATGAGATCTACTATTCCGACGGGTCGGTAGAATATGAGACGTTCTGACAAATAAACAAAGCGGCTGAACAAGCGCAAAATAAAAAGGAGACTTAAGCAAGATGCCAAGTCTCCTTTTTTTCATATTAGATATTATAAGAGCAAGAACGCCAACGGGCTGAGGAACAATACATATCCGATCAGTGCTATGATCAGAAAGCCGGGTGTCACAAACACAGCGACGAATTCCCGGATCAGGGCGGAAGGCAGTAGTAGAGGGCTACCTTGGCGCCGATGCCGGTGCAGCGGAACCCGACCTGGCGCGCCAGCCTAAGACAGCGGTAGATGTGGTAGTTGCTGGAGACCAGAGCGGTCTTCTTCTTGCCCAGCCTTCTGTCGATGATGTCCCTGGAGTTGATCAGGTTTTCCTCCGTCGTGTTGGACTGATCCTCCAGCAGGATATCGCTTTCCGGGATCCCATGTTCGAGCAGGTACCGTTTCATGGCTTCAGCTTCGCTGATCTTTTCATCCGCACCTTTGCCGCCGCTGGGGACGATGACCGGCTTTGTCTTACACCTGTTGTACACTTCGATGGCCTTGTCCACGCGGTTGGAGAGCAGTTTGGAGATCCGTTCCCCATCGATCAGACCGCAGCCGTGGATGATGATATAATTGAAATTCATGCGGTGCGGCATGATCTGGATGAAGATCGTGTAGATGACGAAACTCAGGATCAGTGCGCTGAAATAGAATACGGTGAGGAACAGGAAGAGTGCCACCAGATTGATGCTGCTCCATTCGATGGAAAAGGCCATGTTGAACACGTAGATGACGGCGGCGATCTCACCGATGCCCACCACGACGCCCAGCGCGAGCGACAGTATGTGGGACAGACTGAGGCTTTCACGCTTGATCATCTGGATGCCGTTGAGGATCAGCAGGACGGGTACGCTGAAGAGCGCCAGCGATACGAGCAGGAAGACCGCCAACAGGATGTAGCCCGCCATCTCACCGAAAAAGCCGGCGAAAAACACCACGGTGACCAGCAGGGAGAACATCAGCAGGAGACTGTTGAAGTACCGCTGCGGCCATCGCAGGGTACATACGATGGTCACGATCCAGACTACGAGGACAAAAGGTCCTATGGTCCGGAGATAGTCGATAACATCAGACATCATGTTTATAACCCTCTCGTCTTATTGGATTGCGGAGCGGATGCGGATCAGCATGTCGTTGGCATAGGCAAGTGCCAGATCCGGATCGTAGGAAACGTTTTTTCCCTCAGTATATTCTTCCAGAGCGGCTTCGAGCAGCGGATGATAGTTTTTGGGAAGATGATGCAAAGCCCACTGTCCGCCTTCTTCTTTGGACAGTACGGAACCGTCCTCAAGGTAAGCCAGCACACGGGCCAGATTCAATGTGAGGTACATGGGATCTTCGAGGATCTCCGTGGCTGCGCCGCCCACGTCATACCAAAGGGAATCGATATAATCCGCGGCGGGAACTTCACCGAAGACTTCCTCGATGGGTGGTCCGTACAGACATTGGCCACGGGCACGGAGCACGGTGCAGTGCGCGGCCAGATCCTTGTCAGTACCCCGCATGTTTTGGATATAGTCCTCCGGGTCCCGACGATACCAGTCCAGATGCCCTCCGGAAAAGTGCAGCTCGAAAGGCGTGGGGTAGACGAAAGGATCACATACATCCCGCGTGACGACGCTCATTTCGATGCCCTTGCCGGGCGTTTTTTCATGTACAGCGACCACACCGTCCATGAACTTGCGTTTGATATCATCGGTCGGAGGATCCTGCACCACGACGATCAGATCCAGATCACTTTTCTGCGGATGGTAGCAGCCCATCGCGGCAGAACCGTGGAGGTAGACGCCGACAAGGTTCTGGCCAAAGCAATCCCTAGAAAGTGCGATAAACTGAAGCAACAGTTCTTTCATATGTATTCCTTTGCGAAATCATGAAAATGTTCGGGAACCAGTTCATAGTCGATGGAGGACTGGTACACGCCCAATTGATCCTGCCATGAGTTCTCGTTCACCCGGACTTTATGAAAGCCGAGCAGTTCATATACATGCTGCGCACGGGTGTTCTTTGTATTGGTGTCCAGGACGATCCTGGCACATCCTGTTTCGAACAACCTCCGGATCAGGAGGCTCAGGATGATACGGCCCAGACCCTTCTCCTGCAGGTCCTTAACGCAGATCTTGATCCCGATCTCGGCGGTCCGATCCTCGAGCAGGCGATAATTCATTTCTCCGATGGGCTGACCTTGATATTCGATGATCAGGCGGCGTCTTGTCGTATCGCTGTCCGTGGAGATCTTTTGCGCGATCTCTTCTGCGGTGGTATTGAGACCAAGGGGGAAGCCGGCATGCGCCATGACCTGCCCATCGTTCCACCAGGCCGCAAGCTGAACACAGTCCGAAGGTTCTGCATTACGGATGCAGATATCATGATACTGAATGAACATGACAGGTTTATGACTTTTTTCCGTAGAAATCTTCCCACCAGCATACGGCGCCGATCAGTCCGGCACTGCCGTGGAATGTCGCCGGCACGACCTCCGCGTGCGGAAGGCCGGCGTCATTACGCTCGTAGAAAGTCTTGAGACTGTTCTGCAGATATTCCATGAGCAGCGGCTGCAGGCTGATGCCGCCGCCGATGGCGACCTTTTCCGGTGCATAGATACACTGCAGGTTGTAGATCCACACAGCCAGGTAGTTAGTATAGTCCTTCAGGATCCGCAAGGCATCCGCGTCCCCCTCTTCGGCCAGAGCGAAGAAGTGGCGGCCGTCCTGCAGGGGTTCGCCCTTGGCCATGGCCAGTGGACGGGTCAGACCATAAAACCCATTATGGATGGCCCAGACGTCCGGGCGGCCTTCGTAAGCAGTGTACGGATCCACGAAGACGTAGCTGAATTCACCGGAGCAGGAGCGTTTGCCATGATGGATATGGCCGTTGGAGAGCAGACCGCCGCCCAGGCCGGAACCCAGGATGATCACGGCGCCGCTTTCCAGGCCGGCCAGGCTGCCGTAACGGCCTTCAGCCAGAGCCCCGCAGTTGCCGTCGTTCTCCACGGCGACGGGTTCCTCGAACACGGACTGGAAGACTTCCAGCAGGTTGACGCCCTTGGTGTATTTTTCCAGCGAACCGCCGAAGCAGTAGCCGGTACGCCCATCCATCGAAGCTGTGAAACTGATGGCCACGCCTTCAAAAGGTCCATAGGCGGCGCAGTCCGCGTACAGTCCGCGGTAGGCATCCAGCAGGTCTTCCATGGATTCTTTGGGGGTAGGGCACTGGCTGCGGTACAGGAAGGTGGTGCCGTCCGTGATGACACCGTATTTGATGGCGCTGCCGCCTACGTCGATGGCAAGAAACGGTTTCATAATTCCACTCCATCCGTCGCAATGACGTTTTTATACCAGTAGAAGGATTTTTTGGGGATACGGGCCAGATCTTTCAGATCGTCCTTGGTGCGGTTCACGTACACGAATCCGTAGCGCTTGCGCACTTCTTTATGAGAACTCAGGAAGTCGAAGGGCGACCAGGCCAGATACCCCATCAGGTCGACACCGTCCTCGTGGATGGCCTGTTCCATGGCCTTGATATGAGCAGTGTGATAGGCGATGCGGGCATCGTCCTCGATGTGACCATCGACCAGCTGATCGTCCAGACCGATGCCGTTCTCCACGATGAAGAGGGGCAGATGATAGCGGTCGGTCAGAAGGTCCAGCGAGATGCGCAGGCCCTGCGGATCGATCTTCCAGCCCCATTCGTTGGCACCAAGATAGGGGTTGTCGTATCGGCCGGCACCTTTGAAGGCGATATCGGCCTTCGTGGCCGGACCCTTGGCCGCTGCTGAGGCATAGTAGCTGAAGGCCAGATAATCCAGTTCTCCAGCCGCCTGCTGCATGATGGCGCGGTCTTCCTCGGGCAGCTCGGATGTCACACCCTGTTCGCGGAGCAGCGTTTTATAGTAAGCGGGATAATCACCGGTGGTCATGATGTCGAAATGCAGGAACGACCGCATCTTCTGGGCGAAATCCGCCGCAAACAGGTCCTCCGGCGCGCAGGTGGCGGGGTAGACGGGAGAGAATGCTTCCATGCCGCCGACGATGGCGTTCGGATCTGCCTCGTGGATCTTCAGGACCGCGAGAGCATGGGCCAGCATCGTATGATGCGTGATGCGTTCATGGAATTCCGCCTGGGAAACACCTTCCGGTCGGTCGGCGCCGGCCACGAGATGGCCCCAGGTCGCCAGGTTGATTTCATTGTAGGTGATCCAGTATTTGACCTTGCCGCGCAGCCGGCGGGCGATATCCGCCACATGATCCGCGTAGAAATCCACCACACGGCGGTCGTAAAAGCCGTTGTACTTGCGGTAGAGGCTGTCGGGCATGTCGAAATGCACCAGGGAGACGACCGGCTCGATGCCGGCGGCCTTCATGGTATCGATCATATCCTCATAGTAGGCGATGCCTTTCTCGTTCATGATGCCATCGTCCCCGCCGGGATGGGTCCTGGACCAGACGATGGAGAAGCGATTGGCTTTGAAGCCCATCTCCTGCATCAGCGCGATATCTTCTTTATAACGGTGATAGTGGTCGGAAGCCACGGCGGTGGAGCTGGCCACCGGCACCTGGCCGATCTCAGGCTTCACCTCCAGCGTATCGTAGACATTCAAGCTCTTACCGTCTTCCAGGTAGCCGCCCTCGGCCTGCACGTTGCTGGTCGCGGCGCCCCAGAGAAAATCCTTCGGGAATGGTCTCATGATGGTCTCCTTTGTTATAGTTTTTCAGTTGTCGTGGTCATCAAAGTCATTTGGCCGTCCAGAAAGGCGGTTTCGCCCGCGGGCAGCAGGAAGCTGGATCCCTCCTGTACAGGCGTTCTATTCGCGGTACCGCGGCCTTCCGTAACGGTCACCAGACGGTATGGACCGGTCTTGAAAGAAACGTGATCATCAACGTCGATCTTCATCACGGTGAAAGAAGGGCAGCGGATCAGCGTGGTGCAGGGATCGTCTTCTACCGGAGGTGCCAGGACGGGTGCCGGCTCATAATGCAGACATTCGATCGCTTCTTTAAGCTGCAGAGGCCGCTCGTTGCCGTTCTTGTCCTTGCGGTGATAATCATAGAAGCGGTAGGTGACATCCGTGGACTGCTGGATCTCGTAGACCACGACGCCTTTGCCCATGGCGTGCAGCATGCCGGCCGGGATATAGACGAAGTCTCCATCCTTGACAGGACGATGCTTCGGGATCTCATCCCATCGTTCATCGTCGATGTACTGCTTCAGCTGGTCCGGACTCTCCATGTTATGATCGTACACGATGGAGGCGCCGTCACGGCAGCGGATGAAGTACCAGGCCTCGTTTTTGCCCATGGGATAGCCTGCCTTGGCCGCCTGTACGTCGTCCGGATGGACCTGCAGGCTCAGGTCGTCTTCCGGCGCCACCAGGGAGATGATCAGCGGGAAGGGTCCTTCGTTTTTTTTGAAGCCGAACAAGGCGGGCTCCTGTTCCCAAAGGTCCTTCAGCGTGCGGCCTTCATAAGGTGCTGTGGTGCAAACGGTGCTCAAGCCCGCACCATCCTGGCCGCTGAAAGCCCAGATCTGGCCTACGCCGTCCTGGAAACGGTCCTCACAGTGGAAATAGGCGTTGCACGCCTTGCCGCCCCAGATGGTATAGCGGGGGATCGGTTCAAAAAAGTATATGGACATGGGGTCCTCCTTTTGATAGAATGATACACGTGTTCAAAAGACAATACGATGGTTGTAGCACCTGATTTACATGATAGATAGTCCATGCTTTTCAAAATCAGGTAATGCGCACGACGATCAGACGATCAGGAAGGATACAAATCATGCCGCCTCTCAGTATCATGCTCAAACCCGCCTCCAGCATGTGCAACATGGACTGCGACTATTGTTTCTACCACGATGAAACGAAGCGCCGCAGTGTTGTTTCCTATGGACCGATGACGGAGGATACTTTGAGAAACATCATCCGGCGGACGATGTCCCGGGCGGAAGGGTATATCGCCTATGCCTGCCAGGGCGGTGAGCCGACGTTGGCCGGACTGGACTTCTTCCGTACCATGGTGCGGCTTGAGCAGCAGTACAACCAGAAAGGGATCCGCGTCGACAACGCTTTGCAGACCAACGGCCTGCTGCTGGACGAGTCATGGTGTGCTTTTCTGAAAGAGCATCATTTCCTGGTAGGGCTCTCGCTGGATGGAACTGCGGCGGTGCACGACCTGTACCGCAAGGACCGCGGGGGAGAGGGCACTTTCGCCAGGGTCCGCCAGGCTGCGGATCTTATGACGCGGACGGGGGTCGAGTTCAACATTTTGACCGTGGTCACGGCCGACGTCTGCCGGCACATCGAAGAGATCTATTCTTATTATAAACAAAGCGGGTGGATGTATCAACAGTATATTGCCTGCCTGGACCCGATGGACGGGACGCCCGGCGGGGCATGGTCGCTGGATCCGGAGGAATACGGCCGTTTCCTGATCCGCCTGTTCGATCTGTGGTACGCGGACGTACTCAAGGGACGTCAGCCCTTCATCCGCCAGTTCGACAATTATGTAGCATTGGCCGCCGGGTACATCCCCGAAGCGTGCGACCAGCGGGGTACCTGCGGCGTCCAGTATGCGGTCGAGGCCGATGGCAGTGTGTATCCCTGCGACTTCTACATGACGGACGCATATCGGTTGGGCAATTTCAACCGGGACCGATTGGATGCCATCGACGAGAAGCGACGGGCGATCGGTTTTATCGAGCGGTCGATGCAGTTGGATGAAGCATGCAGGACCTGCCCGCACAAGCCGCTTTGCCGCGGCGGCTGCTACCGCAACCGTTCGGAGGGCGAAACGATCCTGAAGAACCGCCTGTGTACAGGGTATCAAATGTTTTTTGAGGCCTGCGGCGATCGCCTGCGGGCCTTGGGACAGCAGGTCTTACGTGCCAGATAAGCAGTCCTTCTGGAACTCCTGCACCAGACGCACATACCGGTCCTTGTCCAGTAGGAAACTGATACCGTGGCCGGCATCCGGGAATGTGTGCAGTGTGATGCGCTCCGGCGCGGCGGCCGCGATCTGCCGGCTCATTTCGATCGGCACGAACAGATCCGCTTCGCCATGGATCAGCAGGATGGGCACTTTCGCGTGCCGTACGGCTTCCACCGCGTCGGCGGCATTCGGATCGAACCGGCCGAACAGGCGGGCACCTATATAAAGGAACGGCCAGGCCAGAGCCGGGGGCAGCTTCATATCGGTACAGACCTTGCGGATGATCGCCTTCGGTGCAGAGAAGGGACAGTCCGCCACGATCCCTTTGACGTTGGCGGGCAGGTCCAGTGCGGAAGCCATGAGCACCGTGGCGGCGCCCATGGAGATGCCGTTCAGGATGATGCGTACGTCCGGTCCGAAACGCTCCACGGCGTACTTGGTCCAGGCCAGACAATCGTAACGTTCGTTGACACCGAAGGTGATGGTGTGGCCCTCACTGGCGCAGTGTGCGCGTTCTTCGATCATCAGGAGGTTGTGTCCCTCATTGAAGTAGATGGCGGATCCGCCGGAAAAGTCACGGCAGGGCGTACCGCGGTAGCCATGGAAGCAGATGTCCAGCGGGGCACCATCATGCTGATGATAGTAGCGTCCGGCCAGCTTCAGACCATCAAAAGACGTGATCCACACCCGTTCGAAGGGCCGTGCCGCGAAGGTACGGATCATTTCGACGGACCGGTCATGGTACACGGCCATCTGCGGCGTGTCCATGATGTTGAGATCATCATTCTGTCGGCTGTTCGGGGAGTAGAACGCGATGCGGTAAACGACATAGCTGATCAAGAGGATCAGCACGGCGGCCGCCGCGAAAACAAACAAAAACCACATGGAATCAAACTTCCTTTCTATATTGTCCAGAGTATACCATGTTTTGAGGGAAAAGGGTATGAAAGATTTTTACAAGAAGCTGTACCGGCTGGCGCTGCCGATCTCGCTGCAGAGCCTGCTTCTGGCCTCCGTCGCCGCGGCGGATGCCTTCATGCTGGGACGTATCGAACAGAATGCCATGGCGGCGGTCTCGCTGGCCACTCAGATCCAGTTCGTGCAGAACATGATCATCAGTGCGGCCATCGGGGCAGGCTCTATCCTGGGGGCCCAGTACTGGGGCAAGCAGGACACCCGCACCATCAACGATATCTTCTGCCTGATGCTGCGCATCTGCGGCATCCTGTCGTTGGTGTCGGCGCTGGCCTGTGTCTTCTTCCCACAGTATCTGATGCTGGCCTTCGCCCATGATCAGGAACTGGTCCGCATCGGAGCTTCCTATCTGCGCATCGCCGGCTGGTCCTACCTGCTGACCGGCGTATCCCAGTGTTATCTGACGGTCATGAAGATCAGCGACCATGCCGCCGCCAGTGCATGGGTCAGCGGCGTCGCCGTCATCCTGAACATCGTTCTGAACGCGGTCTGCATCTTCGGCCTTTTGGGCGTGCCGGCCATGGGTGCACGAGGTGCTGCGCTGGCAACGCTGATCTCCCGCATCGTGGAGTTCGGCCTGTGCATTGGCCTGTCGTATAAGAAGAGCTTCCTGCATCCGGAACTGGATAGCTTTTTCAGCCGCAATAAACTGATCGAGAAGGACTTCATGAAGTGCGCGATGCCTCTGGTCGGTGCGATGCTGCTCTGGGGCATCGGCTTCACATCTTATACGGCCGTCATGGGGCATATGGGTGCGGATTCCGCCGGAGCCAACTCCATCGCTTCCGTCGTCCGTGATCTGGTCTGCTGCTTCTGCAACGGTATCGGCGCCGCTGCGGGCATCGTCGTCGGCAATGAACTTGGCGCGGGAGATCTTATGACTGGCAAGCTGTACGGCGAAAAATGCATGAAGATCGGCTATATCATAGGCTTCGGGTCTACGGCGATCGTTCTGGCCGTCACCCCGCTGGTGATGAGCTTCGTACAGCTGACACCCAAAGCGCATGACTATCTTGTGGGCATGATGATCATCATGTCGGTCTACATGATCGGCCGTGTAGTGAACACGGTCATCATCAATGGCATCTTCGCCGCGGGCGGGGACACGCTGTTCGATATGTACAGCCTGTGCGTCTGCATGTGGGGATTGGCCGTGCCGCTGGCCTTCCTTGGCGCTTTCGTCTTCCACTGGCCGGTGCTTCTGGTCTACAGCTGCACCTGCCTGGACGAGGTCGGAAAGATCCCATGGGTCATGTATCATTACCGCAAATACAAGTGGGTCAAGGATCTGACGCGGGAACGTGGACCGCAGAGCGTTTAGACAGCCGAAATTATTGCAATTTATCGTAAAATGAAGCCATTCTATAAGCAAAATTGCAAAAAATCGGAGCACGCTCAAGGTTTTTTTGGTTGTTTTGCAACAGTCTTGAATATTGACAGACGGCCACTGTCATTGTATCATATTAATGTTATTATTGGGACGGGTGCATATATACCATATTTCCGATTAGCTCTTGGAAAGTAGGAATTACCCCTGACTCAGTATAAAAAGAATCTTTTAAGGAGGAAAAATGAACATGAAGAATGTCAAGAAGTATCTTGCATTGTTCCTGGTTCTTGCTCTGTGCTTGTCTCTGTTTGCCGGCTGCAGCAAGAAAGAGGCTGAATCTCAGGCTGAAGAAGCTGTAGAAGAAGCTGAAGAGGCTGTAGAAGAAGCCGCTGAAGAGACCGAAGAAGCTGCTGAGGAAGCTACTGAGGAAGCTGCTGAAGAAGAAGCTGCCGAAGAAGAAGCTACTGAAGAAGCTGCAGAGGAAGAAGCAACCGAAGAAGAGGGTGAAGAGGACGACGAAGATGAGATCGATCCTTACACCGTCGAGTCCGGCGAGCTTTACGAAGCGACTCTGGGTGAGTTCAACGAACTGTACCAGGTCGGTAAGGCTGAAGTCGACAACGTATCTCTTCGTTATGCCGAGATGGCTATTGCTGAAGCGAAACTGATGGAAGCTGCTGTTATGCTGCCCACCACTTCCGCCGGCGGCAACTATGCTATCAGCCGTATCGCTCCTTATTCCGGTAACTTCGCTCTGTGGGGTTCCGACGGTGATCGTTATCATCAGTATCTGATCGTCGACGGCGACCCGATCGCGAAGGAAGACTATCTGGAAATGCGTGCGAAATGGGCAGAACTGCGCGGCACCGGCGAATTCGCCGACTGGCAGAAGCAGTTCCTTGCTGACAAGGGTTATACTCTGACTGATGTTTATCAGCAGACCTTTACCAACCTGCCTGTAACCTGGGATGCTCTGAACACCTCTCGTGCTGCCGACACCGATGCTATCATCAATACGTTTGATGGCCTGGTAGAGTACAACTTCGAAGGTGAGATGAAGCCGGCTCTGGCTACCGAGTGGGAAGTTTCTGAAGACCGTCTGACCTACACCTTCAAGATCCGTGAAGGCGCTGTATGGGTAGACTCTCAGGGACGTGAAGTTGCCAAGGTCAAGGCTGACGACTTTGTCGCCGGTATGCAGCATGCGTTTGACGCGCAGGGCGGCCTTGAGTGGCTTGTACAGGGCGTTATCAAGGGTGCTTCCGAATATATCACCGGTGAGACCGCTGATTTCAGCACCGTTGGTGTTTCCGCTCCTGATGACCAGACTCTGATCTATACTCTGGAACAGCCGACTCCTTACTTCCTGACCATGCTTGGTTACTCCATCTTCGCTCCGATGAGCCGTGAGTACTATGAATCTCAGGGTGGTAAGTTCGGTGAAGAGTTCGATGACACTGCTGATTCTTATCAGTACGCGATCGATCAGGACCACATCGCATATTGCGGTCCGTACCTGGTCACCAACACTACCGAGCAGAACAAGATCCAGTTCGAAGCGAACCCGACCTACTGGAATGCTGATGGCATCAACATCCACACCATCATCTGGAACTACAACGATGGTTCTGATGATACCAAGACCTACAACGACTTCGTAAATGGCGACCTGTCCGGTCTGGGCCTGAACGATGCTCGTCTGCAGATGGCTAAGTCTGATGGAATGTTCGACAAGTATGCGTATGTTGCACAGACCAATGCTACTTCTTACATGGGCTTCCTGAACATCAACCGTGCTGCGTTCGCGAACGTGAACGATGCTTCCGCTGCTGTTTCCGCTCAGACTGAAGAAGATGCTGCCCGCACCAAAGAGGCTATGAGAAACGTTCACTTCCGTCGTGCTCTTTGCACCGCTCTTGACCGTGGTGACTGGAACGCGCAGAAGGTCGGCGACGAGCTGAAGAACGCTTCCCTGATCAACTCCTATACCTGCTGGAACTTTGTCACTCTGGAAGAAGAAGTTACCGTTGACATCAATGGTACCGCTACCACCTTCCCGGCTGGTACCTACTATGCCGAGATCGAACAGGCGCAGCTGGATGCTGACGGCGTAGGCATCAAGGTCTACGATCCTGAGGCTGACAATGGCAATGGTGCCGGTTCCGGTTATGACGGATGGTACAACCCGGAATACTCCGCTTCTGAGCTGGCGATCGCCGTCGAAGAGCTGGGTGCTGCTGGTGTTGAAGTTTCCGCTGAGAAGCCGATCATCGTCGATCTGCCGTTCCCGACCGCTCGTACCGCTTATGCAAATGCTGCACAGGCCTTCAAGAAGAGCGTCGAGGCTACTACCAATGGTCTCATCCAGGTCAACCTGGTCGAGTGCGTTGGCGATGATGACTGGTACTATGCTGGTTACTATACCGACTATGGTTATGAAGCCAACTATGACATCTATGATCTGTCTGGTTGGGGTCCGGACTATGGTGATCCTTCTACCTACCTGGATACCTTCCTGCCGGATTACGCTGGCTACATGATCAAGTGCATCGGTATCTTCTAATCAGAACCTATCGAATATCACTAATGTGACATAAGAAGACGGGGACGGGTCCCTCCTTCGAGGGACCTATCCCCTATCTTCTATATTCAGCGCTTCAACAGGCAAAAGCATAAAAGTATCAGAATCTTCGCGCGCACGCGCGTTCAGACAGGTGAGAGGGACTTATGGCCAAGTATTTGATCAGACGTTTACTGCACGGCCTGGTCTCGGTGGTCATCGTTGTGGCGATCGTCATGCTGCTCATCTATTCATTGATGGACCGTCAGCTGATCTTCGCGACCGACAACGTCTACCGGAATCTGGGCAATAACGCACAGACCGTCTATAAATACCAGAAATGGGAGGAGTATGGCTACATCGACTATGTACCATACACCGAATGGCTGCAGCAGCTGGCCAAAAACGGCGAGATCGATGAGGAAACGCGTTCTGCTGCTGCTTCGATCGGAAAGAAATCCAAGAATGACAGCGAGGCGACCAAGAAATATGTCGCCAAGTTCACAAAATACTACAAAGACAAGGGATATAAAGTCGTACGTTTGAAGGCCATCATGGTCTACAAAAAGAAGTACGCAACGGGAGGCCAGCAGGCTTTGTTTGCATGGAAAGACAAACCGCTGCTCGGTCGATTGGGCAATTATTTCAAGGGCCTTGTCCGGATCGATACGGTCTCTTACGTCAAGGATGAAATCGAGAACCGTGGTCTGACCTTTACCACGAGGGATCCGGTCTATGGAGGCAAGAAGTTCTCGCCCGCCATCATCGGAAATGGTACGCAGCACAAGTATCTGCTGTATTGCAACAACCAGTTCCCCTATCTCCATCAGAATGTTATTTCCATCAATTTAGGAAAATCCTATACAGTCAATACAGGTGTGGACGTGTTCACCACCATGACCACCACGCAGGGCACCTACGTCATGCGTGACGTCCTGTATCCGAGCGGCCATGCGGAGAAGTCCGCGGATGATCTGCACACCGCTACCTATGTGCCGAATTCTCTGGAAAACAACGCGTCGCTTTCGGCCCGCTTTACGGACAACTACACGAACGTCATTACGGTGAAGAATGGTAAGTCCAAGATCGGATATTCCTTTACCATCGGTATCATCGCGACCCTTCTGGCTTATCTCATCGGTATCCCGGTTGGTGTCGTCATGGCACAGAAGAAGGACAAACTGGTCGACAAGATCGGTATCCTGTATATCATCTTCATCATGGCGGTCCCGTCTTTGGCGTATATCTTCCTGTTCAAGGCCATCGGCGGCAAACTGGGTCTGCCGACCACCTTCAACATGGATTCCAAGAACAAGCTCATGTACGCACTGCCCATCATTTCACTGGCACTGCCGTCCATCGGCGGCCTGATGCGTTGGCTGCGCCGTTACATGATCGACCAGATGAACTCCGACTACGTCAAGTTCGCGCGGTCCGGCGGTCTGTCCGAGCATGAGATCTTCAGTAAGCATATCGCCAAGAACGCGGTCATCCCGATCGTGCACGGTGTGCCCGGCAGTATCCTGTTCGCCATGACCGGCGCCATCATTACCGAGCGCGTGTACGTCGTGCCCGGTGCAGGTAATCTGCTCACGCAGGCTATCAACATGTACGATAACGGTGTTATCGTCGGTGTAACATTATTCTACGCATTACTGTCCGTTATCGCGATCATCATGGGCGACGTCCTGATGTCCCTGGTGGATCCGCGTATTTCGTTCACGAGTAAGGCAAGGTAAGGGAGAGAGACATGGATTATAAAGAAAATGAGTTATTTACCGTCGAGGGAATGACGGATGAGGAACTCTTCGCCCATGTCGATCATAACGACCTGGAGTCCGAAAAGATCACCGCTCCGCGCTACTCGTACTGGAAGTCCGTTTTCCGCGTATTCTTCAGTAAGAAGGTCAACTGGTTCGTTCTCGGCCTTTTGGTGCTGATCATCGCCTTCACGTATATCTATCCGGCGATCAGCAGCTATGATCGTTTTGAGAACATCACCAACGCGGCTGCCAAACACTTGACGCCGAACAAGGCGATCAAACTGTTTGGTTTCAACATCCACAACATCCTGGGACGCGGTTCCGCCGGTCAGTCGACCTTCGACGCCGTCTGGTACGGTTCCCGCATCTCCATTTCTTTGGCCCTGATCTGCGCGGCCATCAACATGACCATCGGTATCCTGCTGGGTGCTGTATGGGGCTACTCCAAGAAATTCGACCTGTTCATGACCGAGGTCTACAACATCGTCGGCAACGTTCCGTACGTCCTGCTGATCGCTGTTCTGGTTCTGGTCCTGTCCCCGAGCTTCTGGACCATGGTCTTCGCGCTGACCGTCACTGGATGGATCGCCATCGCGTATTTCATCCGTACACAGGTCATCATCATCCGTGACAGAGATTACAATCTGGCGTCCCGCTGTCTGGGTACGCCGATCACCCGTATCGCGACCAAGAACATCCTGCCTTTCATGACGTCCGTTATCGTCACGTATCTGGCCATGGAGATCCCGTCCTACATTTCCTACGAAGTCTTCCTTTCCTACATCGGCATGGGCCTTTCGGACATGTCCTTAGGTAAGCTGATCTTCGAAGCGGAAAGCGCGATGGTCACGCCGGGTTGGGGCTTCGAATTCTGGAGCCCGGTCGTTATTGCTTCCATCATCACGATCACATTGTATGTGTCCGGTCAGAACCTCGGTGACGCGTCCGACCCGAGAACGCACATGTAAGGAGGGTCTGTCATGGAAGAAAACCGCAAAGTATTATTATCCGTCAAGGATCTGGAAGTCAAATTCCGTGTCCGCGGCCGTATCCTGACCGCGATCCGCGGCATTTCTCTGGATGTTTACGAGAACGAGTCCATCGCCATCGTCGGTGAGTCCGGTTCCGGTAAGTCCGTTTTCACGAAGACCTTCGCCGGCATGCTGGATTCCAACGGTTTTATCTCGAACGGCAGCGTCGTCTTCAACGATGACGAGTTGATCGATACCGTCGTCAAGCTGACGCCCGCGGCGAACCGTACTATCCAGAGCATCGAGAAGAAACTGGATTCTTACGCGCCGCTGCAGTTCGGTGCTGATACCTATAAGCAGATGATCGAACTGAAGGCCGAGAAGAAAAGAAAAGAGACCCTGAGCGATGAGGACGATGAAGCCTTCACCGCGCGCATGAACGAGCAGGTCTTCCAGCGCACCGAAGCCAACAATCTGCGTCAGACCTTCGATCCGCATAAGGAGAAGGATAAGATCAAGGAGACCGAGGCGGAAGTCAAGCGCCTGGACGATGCCATCAAGGCGTTGGAACAGGAGAAGGAAGATCTGATCAAGAAGCACAAGGAAAACCTCAAGAACGATACTGCCTATCAACAGGCGTACAGCCAGAAGCTGGCTGAGCTGGAAGCCCGGTATCAGCAGGAGATCAAGCAGCCCATCACTCCGGAAATGAAGGAGATGAACGTGCTGCTGGCCAAGGAAGTCTACCTGTCCGTCGGACGTTACAAGTATACCAAACGTATGAAATCCATTCGTGAGCTGGAGAAGACCTTGAAAAAGGCCATGACCATGGGAGTGGATTTCAACAACGAAGAACTGCGCAGCGATGTTTTCGATGACGTCGTCCTGCACGTCCGTTATCTGGACGAGACGCCGGAGCAGCTGCATGGCACCTGCGTCCTGAACCTGGCCGAGATCAAGTACGCGGACGACTGGTCCCAGATCCGTGGTTCCAAGATCGCTACGGTCTTCCAGGATCCTATGACCTCTCTGAACCCGATCATCACCATCGGTAAGCAGATCACGTCCATCATCCTGAAGCATCAGAAGTGCTCCGAAGGCGAAGCCCGTCAGCGTGCGTTGAAGCTCATGAAGCAGGTCGGTATCCCGAACGCGGAGAACCGTTTCGACGATTATCCGTTCCAGTATTCCGGCGGTATGCGTCAGCGTATCGTTATCGCGATCGCCCTGTCCTGCCAGCCGAAGATCCTCATCTGCGACGAGCCGACCACGGCTCTGGACGTTACCATCCAGGCGCAGATCCTGGAACTGCTGAAAGAACTGCAGCGTGAATACAATTACACCATCGTATTCATCACCCACGACCTGGGTGTCGTCGCGAACATCGCGGAGCGCGTTGCCGTCATGTACGGCGGCCAGATCATCGAGATCGGTACCGTAGAAGAAGTCTTCTACGATCCGCGTCATCCGTACACATGGGCGCTTTTGTCCTCTCTGCCGCAGCTGGCGGAGCGTGACACGAAATTGTACTCCATTACAGGTACCCCGCCGTCCCTGTACAACAAGATCACTGGTGATGCGTTTGCACCGCGTAACCCGTATTGTCTGAAGATCGACACGATCGCCGAGCCGCCGATGTTCAAAGTCACCGACACGCATTATGCGAAGACGTGGCTGCTGGATCCGCGCGCACCGAAGATCGAAAAGCCCGAGATCATTCAGAACATCCACGAGAAATTGATCAAATCCCTGCATATTTAAGGAAAGGAGAGAGTACTGTCATGGCAAAAGAAGAGTTGAACAAACAGACGGCCACAGCTTCCTCCTTCCCGGAGCATGGTCCGATCGATGAGACCGGCAAGGAAGTCTTGCTGGAAGTCAAAAATGTTGATATTACCTTCGGTAAGGGCGACAACGCCGTCCGTGCCGTCAAAGACGCGAGCTTCAAGATCTACAAGGGCGAGACGTTCTCCCTGGTCGGTGAGTCCGGCTCCGGTAAAACGACGATCGGCCGTGCGGTCATCCGGGTCAACCCCTGTGCCGCTGGCGAGATCGACTACAAGGGCGTTCGTATCTCCGGTAAGATCCCGCGCAGCCTGGACCGCCAGGTCATCCGTAACATCCAGATGGTCTTCCAGGATCCGGCAGCGTCTCTGAACGAGCGTGCCACGGTCGATTACATCGTTTCCGAAGGTTTGTACAATTTCCACCTCTACGAGAATGAGGCGGATCGTGTGCAGAAAGTCGAGCACATGATCGAGGAAGTAGGTCTTCTGCCTGAGCACCTGACCCGTTACCCGCACGAATTCTCCGGTGGTCAGCGTCAGCGTATCGGACTGGCCCGTGCCATGGTCATGGAGCCGGAACTGGTCGTCGCTGACGAACCGATCTCTGCGCTGGACGTTTCCATCCGCGCGCAGGTCCTGAATCTGCTGAAGAAGTTCCAGAAAGAGCGCGGCGTTTCCTATCTGTTCATCGCGCACGATCTGTCCATCGTCCGTTTCGTCTCCGATCACATCGGTGTTATCTACAAGGGCAACATCGTGGAGATCGCTCCGACGGAAGAACTGTTCGATTTCCCGCTGCATCCCTATACGCATTCGCTGATCTCTGCGGTGCCGATCCCGGATCCGCAGCTGGAGAAGAACAAGATCCTGTATACCTACGATCCGTCCATCCACGATTACAGCGAGGACAAACCGGAACTCGTAGATATCGGACATGATCACTATGTTTATGGCAATAAGAAGGAGATCGAGGAATACAAAGCGCTGCGCGACAAGGGCGAGC
>JAFVHC010000070.1 GCA_017474705.1 Bacillota bacterium | reverse complement strand
TAATCATGATGGGGCAGGAAGGAACATCCAAAGAGGCGGCGCAGGAATGGCTGGAAACTGACCCAGCGCATCCAACGGTCGAAGTCCGGGTCCCCCGTATGGAAACGCACGTTGACCTGTTCCTGCCAGTATGCCCTGGTTTCTTCAAATACCTTTTTGACAAGGTCCGCTGTTTTCAGTCCCTCCATCATTTCTTCCGGGGACTGATCGTCGCTGATGCCCGAGATGATGATATATTCCGCACAAGCGCCAGGAGCAAGCGTGATTTCGGCGAATCTCAAACCGCCCATGGCCTCTTCTCCAGCCGCTGTGCAGCCGGGCTGCCGCGCGGGACAGACTTCCGGACGGTAGACAGCCGCAGGGTGGCTCAAGGATCCACCCTCGCCGATCCAACTGTACAGCGTCGGATACAGGCCTTCCGGTCCACTGCCATCCGCAGCATATCCGAAAGTGAAATAGGAGGTCGTATTCCTTCGATGACCGCGCTCGTCAAAGGACATGGTCGGTGTCACGATGACACCGTTTTCATTCGTGCGGATGCGGTGCAGCATGCTGGTCACGTGACGATGATCACGGATATTGTCCGCGCTGCGTCCATAGATGGGGACCGCTGCCATGACTGTCAACTGCTGCGCCTGCGCACCGGTATTGGACAGAGAAACGATCATGACCTCGACGTTTGCGCGTACGGGTACGAAGGTCGTGATCTCCGCCCGCAATTTCAGATCATCGGAAGTACGGCTCAGGGTCTGCCACATGAGGCCGGCAGTGATATCACTCTCATCCTGCCTGTCTGTGAACTTACGGTCCTCTGCTTCGGCACTGATGCCGTTGGCCGACCAGACCTGCCCTTCTGCGGTGCGGATCCAGACAGCGCGGGTGCTCCGCTTGTTATGCAGGTCATCCGCACTGACCGGTTCCAGAAGAAAATGCTCCTGACAGGTCTTGCTGTCACCGCCCATCTGCGGTGTGACCGCACTTTTCAGGCCTGTTTCCGACGCAAGCGGAAAGTACAGATAGCTATAGTTTTCGGGACGTTCCATTCGGAAGTCCCCATGATCGTTCAAGAAATGCACGTGCTGCATCAGATCATTCTCCCTCCGCTTTTGCGATCATCATTTTTATGAACTTGGCCATGCCGGTCTCCAGGCCTGCGTCTCCGAAGGCCCACCGGTTCGAAAGCATCTTCTTCAGATTCGCGATCTGCTCCGGTGTGAAGCCTTCCGCTGCAGGCTGATCCGGCTCGTCGATCGGAGCCTTCCAGCTGCGGCCGATCATCGGATCTTCTGCCGTATAGGTTTTGTAATTGGTCTTTTTGGACTGGCCGTTGCACTGTACGTCCACAAAGTCCAGCAGGACCGTCCAATCCTCCTGGTTGAAATCATGCCCGCCTTCTCGGAAATGGATGGCGCATCGATCTTCCGCCTGCAGGAAATGGTAGACCTCTGCCGTTGCACTCCATGAAGCGGCCGTACCGAACGGATTGGCCCAGGTGTCATCCAGACCTTCCACCAACAGCAGTGCCCGCGGTGCGATCGCCGCGCCGATGAAATTCGCATCGAAACGCAGCTCATTCTCACGGAAATGCGCGCTGGCTTCTTTTGCGCCGAAGGGTACCAGAGAGTCCACGAACCAATGGGGGAAATAACCTGTGATCATGCCGCCCAGTGTTTCCACATTGCCATGTCCCTCACCGAATCGGCCGCCGCCCAGGCGCAGACTTCCAATGCCGCCGCAGCCGGAACCGCCCGGCACCGTGACCTTGACACGTTCATCAAAGACGGAACAGGCTAACGTGGCTTTGCCATAGCGGGAGTGACCGGCGGCCACCAATTTGCTCATATCTACGAAAGGCAGTGTCTCCAGCCAGTCGATGACGCGGCTCATCAGCCAGCCCCACATGGCGATGACCTTGAAACTGTACTCCGGGTATGCTTTGTATAAAGAACCGGAACGATAACCAGGTTCATCCGGTGCCGCATCATCGCAAAGCGGGACCGCCAGGACCATGCCTCGCTCTACAGCCATTTTTGCGATGGATTCCGCCACATAACCACCGCAATAAACGATGGGGATCTTCGGCGCATCGATCTGTGCCTGACGGATCAACGCTGTACGCATTTTGATCTGGTCATCAGGGCCGAAGGTCAATTCATAGCTCTCAAACAAGCCTTCCCCATCCCACAGCGGCTGCTCATACAGTTTGTTGGCGGTAACGTTGCCAGGTGCCGGCGGCATGGCTCCATACAGATCCTCCGTCAGGACCTGTTTCAGCCAGGCTGACTGTTCCGGCCACTCCTCTGCCGACTGTACCAGGCTTCCGTCCGGTTTGATAAAAGGATTTGGCAGTTCCCAATGCGCCGCGTTGTCAGACATGTTCGACTCCTCCTTGTCTGTTTTTGTACCATAAGAGAAAACGGCACCAGAACTGGATTTCTGATGCCATGTGCTTCTTCTGCAAGACTGCAGTTATTGTTGAAAGATCACTGCTCTACGACTTCAGAGTCCGCGTTGCGTTTGACACTGTCGATGCCGTTCAGCGCCGCAGCTTTGGTCTTGTAGCCTTCTCCGCTGGCAAGGATGTTCTCACCATTGCGTGCGTTCAGTTTGAAACGGGTCTCACCGCGTTTATCGGTGTACAGGACGAACTTCGGATTCTTCTGGGTCTCGACCTCTTCTACCGTCTGGTCCTCGATCGGAGCGATCGGTGCGTTTTTCTTTACGCTTTCAATACTATTCTTGCAAGCTGTTTTGCTGGTAAATACCTCTGAGGTGCCGATCACGATACCATTCGTAGCTTTCAGATCGAACTTAATACCTGTTGCAGTCTCTTTGATCACATACTTTCCCATAGTTTGCCTCCTGATCGCTTCTTGTTTGATTGCACTTTGTGTTTTGTGCGGTTATGCATAGTATACACCAACTGAGATGTTAAAACAAGCGTAAATAAAGGGTTTTTTAGCCTCCCATCCCGGTACTTGTTGCCAATTTGTTGCCAATTTAGCTTTTAAAAGAGTATCATATGGCATGAGGTTTACGAAATAATGGAGAAGAGGATG
>JAFVHC010000009.1 GCA_017474705.1 Bacillota bacterium | reverse complement strand
GCGTGTAGAGCAGTTGACGGAAAAGAGCCGACAGCTGGAGCTTTGAAGAGCTCGAAAGACCGCGAACGAGAGCAGACCATCAACGATACGGAAGAAGCGATCCGTATCTATTCCGGTTTGGAAAAAGAACAGATCCGCGTAGAAAGTGCGTTCAATCGCGCCAAACGGGATCTTACGAATCTGCAGGATCAGATCTGGGAAAAGTATGAGCTGACTTATAACGCCGCGCTGCGCATGGAAAAGAAAGACCTGGGCAGCAAAACAGCGGTGAACCGCCGGATCGGCGAACTGCGTTCCGCGATCCGTAAACTGGGTCCGGTCAACCTGCAGGCGATCGAGGAGTACGATACCCTGGCGGAGCGTTTCGAGATCGACTCTGCGCAGCGGGATGATATCGTCAAGGCGACGGAAAGCCTGGAACAGGTCATCCGTCAGCTGACACGCCAGATGGAAGTGCAGTTCAAAGAGGCCTTCGAGGAGATCTCTTCGTCGTTCGACCATGTTTTCCGCCGTCTGTTCGGCGGAGGCAGGGGTATACTTCGTCTTTCCGAGGACGCAGGACTTCTGGAATGCGGTATCGAGATCATTGCGCAGCCGCCCGGGAAAAAACTGCAGAATATGCTGCTGCTGTCCGGCGGTGAACGTGCCTTGACTGCGATCGCGCTGCTGTTTGCGATCCAACAGCTGTCGCCTGCACCGTTCTGCATCCTGGACGAGATCGAAGCCGCACTGGATGATGCCAACGTCACCCGGTTCGCGGATTATCTGCATGAGTTGTGCCACAAGACACAATTCATCGTCATCACACATAGAAAAGGTACCATGGAGGCAGCCGATACTATGTACGGTGTCACCATGGAGGAGAAGGGCATATCGAAGTGCTTCTCCATGAAATTCGAAGATACAGAAGAAATGGAGTGGATCGAAGATGGGGCTGTTTGATTCTTTAAAACGCGGCCTGAGCAAGACCAGGAATCGGTTCCTGGGCAGTCTGGAAGCGCTGTTCGGCGCTTATGATGAGGTCGATGACGACTTCTTCGATGAACTGGAAGAAACATTGGTCCTGGCCGATATCGGGATGGAGACGGCAGTCGCGATCTCGGAACGGGTACGCGAGACGTCCCGTGACATGCGGCTGAAGAAGCCGATGGAAGTATATGAGCTTATGAAACAGCAGATCGCTGAAATGATGCGTGCCGAGGATCCGGACGTGATCGAGGACGGCGCCCGCAATGTGATCCTGGTCATCGGAGTCAACGGTGTTGGCAAGACGACGACGATCGGCAAGATGGCGGCGCAGTTCACTGCCGAGGGACATAAGGTCCTTCTGGCAGCGGCAGATACATTTCGAGCGGCAGCGATCGATCAGCTGAAGGTCTGGGCAGAGCGGTCGCATGTAGATATCGTTGCACATCAGGAAGGTGCTGATCCGGGTGCTGTCGTTTATGATGCCTGTCAGGCGGCGAATGCGCGTGGAGCAGATATCCTGCTGTGTGATACTGCAGGCCGTCTGCACAATAAAAAGAATCTGATGGATGAATTAGGCAAGATCAACCGGATCCTGGATCGGGAAATGCCCGGTGCACATAAAGAAGTGCTGCTGGTCGTCGACAGTACGACAGGCCAGAACGCACTGCAGCAGGCGAGGCTCTTTGCAGAGACCGCGCCGATCACGGGCATCATTCTGACAAAATTGGACGGTACTGCAAAAGGCGGCGTGGTGATCTCCATTGCTTCTCAACTTGGGATCCCTGTCAAATATATCGGCGTCGGCGAAGGCATCGATGATCTGCAGCGCTTCGATCCGGAAGAATTTGCTGAAGCTTTGTTCATGAAAGAGGAGAAAGAGTGATCTCTATGTATATCTGCATAGATATCGGTTCGACGGATCTGAAATACGGCCTGCTCACAGCCGATGGCGCGATCCTTTCTCAAGGAAAGTGCCGCTCCTTCGGCAGTCAGGGCGGTCCCAGATTGATGGAAGAAGTCCGCAGGACGATCAGGCAGTTGCTTGCGGAGGCACCGGATGCACAAGGCATATGCCTGGCGACAAGCGGTATGGTCGATACAGAAAACGGATCGATCCTGTACGCTAATCCGAAGCAGATCCCGGATTATACGGGTATGCCTGTGAAATCGCTTTTAGAAGAAGAGTTCGGACTGCCCTGTGAGCTGGAAAATGACGTAAAGGCAGCCGCCCTTGCGGAGTATCCGACGGAAGCCGGCATCGAGAAGGATGACTGTTTCGTTATGACTATAGGGACCGGGATCGGGGGATGCTATATCCATGATGGATGGGTCATCCAAGGAGCGGTCGGCGGATGTGGAGAGATCGGATATATGCCTGTAGAAGGCACGATATTCCAGGATCTGGCTTCAACTACGGCGCTTTGCCGAGATGTTGCACGCAGAAAAGGCCTGCCCGGGATCAGCGGTCATGCTGTCTTTGAAGGGATCAGATCCGGAGACGAGGACTGTATCCAAGCGGTCGATACATGGCTCGACCATATGGCGGCCGGGATCGGTATCGTCTGCTGTGTATTGGATCCGCATCGGTTCATCATCGGCGGCGGAGTCATGGCGGAGGAAGAGTATATCCGACCGCGGCTGGAGGAGGCGCTCAGAAAGAAGATGCCCTCCATCATCTATGAAGCGCTGACGCTGTCTTTTGCCCGCAACGGCAACAATGCAGGAATGATCGGAGCACTGCGGCATTTTCTGCAGATGCAGGAAAGGCGGAGACTATGAAAAATCGACGGCCGAATCCTATTTTCAACATTACCTTGCTCAAATTTTTTGTCGTAGGCGTGGTCAATACCATGCTGGGTATGGGCATCATGATGATCATGTACAATGTATTCCGTTGTTCCTACTGGGTCTCTACAGCCAGCAATTACGTCATCACAAGTATCATCGCGTTCTTTGTGAACCGTAGGATCACGTTTAAATCCAAGGAACGATCGATCATGCAGGGACTGAAGTTTACGGCGAATATCGTCACTTGTTATCTGATCGCATATGGTGTGGCCAGACCGCTGACAGCATGGGTCCTCGATCGGACAGGAGCCCGGACGGTGACCAATATCGCTATGCTGGTCGGCATGGGGCTGTTTTCTTCGATGAACTACCTCGGACAGCGTTTTCTCGTATTTCCGGAAAAGATAGGAAAGCAGGAATAAATGAAAATGAAACGAGCAGCCGCGCTGCTGATCGCATCGTTCCTTATGATCGGTGTTCTCGCTGCCTGCGGCAAGAATAAAGAAACGGCAGAAACACTGCTTACGGAAGCCTCAGAAAATACGAAAAAGACTTCATCTGCGGATCTTAAGATAACGATGGATATCGATATGACACTGGAGGATCCGGACTCTGAAGACAGGTTCGAAGCTTCAACCAGTTTTCAAACCGATATGAACATCGTCAAAGAGCCGTTGGCCATGCAGGCAGACGCGGTGATCCGTTCCGCCTATGCAGAAGAAGATTCAGAAGAGAGTGCCAGTTTCTATGCGGTCCCGGCTGAGGAGAAAGACAAGATCACTCTGTATACGGGTTCTGAAATGGAAGATGAAGGCTTTTTCTGGTACAAAGAAACGGTCGAGACCGGGACCTTATCAACCATCGAGCATAATGCGAACCTTCCTACGATCTTTGCGGAAAGTGAGGATGTCTCTTTCGAACTGCGGAAAAAGACCGAGACCACCGAGGAAGGGCAGAAAGTATATGTTCTGGATGGAAAGGTGACCGGAGAAACTTTGAAAAAGCTGGTCGGTGCTCTGGACTTTATCGGTGATGTACTCGGGGTAGGTGGAGACAGCCGTATCCTGACTTCGGAGGCTGCCGTCATATATCGGATCGATCAGAAGACACACATGCCTGTCGATGCAGTGATCGATATGACGGAAGTCGTAAAGCCGCTGATGGTCGATTATGGGATCGAGATCAAGAAAACAGAATTGACAGTTTTGTTCTCCGGATTTGATACTCTTGAGGAGATACAAGTGCCTGAAGATGCGGTAGAGAACGCGTTTGATCTGGAAGAGATGTCCGGTGACATGGACGATGAAGACATGATCGTGGAATGGGACGATGAGGAAGAAGAGCTGGTGCAGGAAGAAGATGTTCTGATCGATACCGAAGATGCGTCGGAAAGCTTGAAAGAATCCTCTCTTGAGGATCCCGGTGCTATGAATGAATGGATCAGTGCGT
>JAFVHC010000069.1 GCA_017474705.1 Bacillota bacterium | reverse complement strand
CACCGGGGTGCTCACCGTTTTCGTTGACGACGACCCGAACGCCCGCTGAGCGACTGAGCCGCGTCGCCCGCAGAGAACGCCAGGGCGGGCCCTGGCGGAGACGGCGCCCCATGGAGGGGGCCAGGTCAGCCCGCGCCGTTGTCGTCTGCTTCGGCCTTTTCTTCGGGCGTCAGGCGCGTGGCCAGGATCTTGTCGATGGTCTTGCCATCCATGTCCACCACTTCGAGCTTCCAGTCCTCCCACTGCACGGTGTCGGTCACTTTGGGCAGGCGGCCGGTCAGCAGCATGATCATGCCGCTCAGCGTGTGGTAGCGGCCGCGTTCCTCCTCGGGCACGGCATCCAGGTTCAGGCGGTCTTTCAGCTCGGGCACGGGGATGTGGCCGTCCAGCAGCCAGCTGCCGTCCTCGCGCTGCAGCGCCCAGGAGGTCTCCGGGTCGCGCGGCTGAAACTCTCCGGTGATGGCCTCGATCAGGTCCTGTAGCGTGACGATGCCCTGCACCTCGCCGTATTCGTCGATGACAAACGCCATGTGGACGTCCGACAGGCGGAAGTTGTCCAGCAGCTCCATGCCCGTGATGGTTTCGGGCACATACAGCGCTGTCTGCAGCGGCTGGTCGGCCAGGCCGCCGCGCGCCTTGTCGCGCAGCGTGCGCGACAGCCACTGGCGCGCGTTGATCACGCCCAGGATGTTGTCCATGCCGCCGCGCACCACCGGAAAGCGTGCGTGGTCGGATTCTTCGATGCATTTGAGGTTGTCTTCAAACGATGCATCGATGTCCAGACACACCACATCACCACGCGGCACCATCAGCGAGCCGATCTGACGGTCGTCCAGACGGAACACGTTGCGCACCATGGTGTGCTCGTGCGATTCGATCACACCGGCGGTGGTGCCTTCCACCAGCATGGCGTGGATCTCTTCTTCGGTCACCGGGCTGCCGCTGGTTTCCTTCACACCCATCAGGCGCAGCAGCGTGCGCGTGGAGGTGGACAGCAGCAGCACAAACGGCTTGGTGGCCAAGGCCAGAAAATTGATGGGCCGCGCCACCAGGCGGGCAAAGGTCTCGGGGTACGACTGGCCGATGCGCTTGGGCACCAGTTCACCCACCACGATAGAGAAATACGTGATCAGCACCACCACCAGGCCGGTGGCCGCGTAGCTGCCAAAAGGCATGGGAACGCCCAGTGCTTCAAGCCACAACGCCAAGGGCCCAGCCAAGGCGGCCTCACCCACGATACCGTTCAGCACGCCAATCGATGTGATGCCGATCTGGATGGTGGAGAGAAAACGCGTGGGGTCTTCGCCCAGCTTCACGGCAGCGGCGGCGCCGCTATCGCCCTCATCAATCAGCTTTTGCAACCGGGGTATTATCCTTCCTGACAAGATAACGGCAGACTATGATCGTGCTGTCCTCAAGCTGGGCACGTATATTTTCGGGTTTTATGAAATCAAGAAACTGCTCTCGATAATCATCTGTTATATACTTATTGGCATACTGTGTAAATAACTCGTTAAAACCGAAGGCTTCATCCTTGGGAAAATGCGTATCTGAAACATCACTTCTGAAACAGATTGCCTGATCGTCATCCAGATTTACGTAATAGACGCTTCTGTAATCAGCTGCAAGTGCCGTGAACATACTGTCAAGCTGAGATCTTTTTTTCTCATTTTTCAACAGTTCATCCTGCAGAGCGATACGCTCCTCCAGCTCCTGCTGCATCATTTCGGATGTTTCTTTTTCAAATGCGAGTTTTGCTGATTTTCTGAACTGTATGATCATCATGGAGAAGACCATGATAAGGACAAACGCTATGATTATCGACATGATCAGACTTCTCATTATAATACCGTCTGAAATCGCATCGATCTGTTCGCCGATCACACTCTCTCTTATCAGATATGTAAGCATCCAGTCCGTATTCCGGACCGGGACATAATACAGGGTCTCACTGATGTTTCCATATGTAAAAGATATGACTCCCCTTCGTCCCTGTGAAAAGTCGGAACGCATTCCTTCAATGCTGTAACCGTCATCATACTTTGCCTGCTCCATTGCCAGCAGAAGATTGTCTTCGCTGGCAAGGCCGCCAAGCACCATATTGGTCAGGGAATAACCGTCATGAGTATATATATTGCAAAAAGTCGTATTGTTGGTTCCGGACTGAAAGGATATATTCACAAGCATCTGATCCATATCCATCTCCATAAAGCAGACAACCAGATGGCGTCCGTTAAACGGAAGTCTGTCCGTCGGTACCGCTATAACTATCTTTATATTTTCACCGGAAGATGATTTACCGGAAATCTCCGGTTCTGAAAGATCTCTGTAATCGAAGGCATACTGATCAATGTCTGTTCTTGTGCCTCTGGATGTATAGATCAATCCATCTTCGTCAACAAAAGCAAACTTATCGATCCCATAGAGCTGCTTCATGCGCAGCTGATAATTCTGCAGACTCTCGGTAGTACTCAGATCCTCTTTTGTCATCAGACCGATCGCAACATCCATATCGCTGATATAATCATTTAAGGTGGAACTAAGTACCTGTTCTCTTCTGCCTGCAAGTTCATCCAGATAGAGCAGGCTTACATTACGGACAGCTTTCTCGGTATCACGGCTTG
>JAFVHC010000068.1 GCA_017474705.1 Bacillota bacterium | reverse complement strand
GTCCGCGGCAGATTCGTCAGCAGCACGCCGAATGCGATCGGAATCATAAGCAGCGGTTCATACTTCTTGTGAATGCCGAGATACAGCAGGAAGCATGCAAACAGGATCATCACAAGGGATTTCGGATCCTCCAGAAGACCGGCGAAACCGGATTCCTGGAAGATCATCATCAGAATTTCCAGTATATTCATCGCTTACCCTCTTACTTGATCGTTGCGATGACCTGGTCGGTCTGAACGGATGCGCCTTTTGATACGATTACGGAAGTGATCGTACCGGCACGCGGTGCAACGATCTCGTTTTCCATCTTCATCGCTTCCAGAATGAACAGTACGTCGCCTTCCTTGACGGAAGCGCCTGCGGATGTGCGGACATCCAGGATCGTTCCCGGCATCGGTGAACGGATCGGATCGCCCTCACCGGCTTTTGCGCTCTTTGCTTTCGGCGCAGCCGGTTTCGCAGCGGCCTTTACCGGAGCCTCTTCCACTTCCGCAGCCGGCTGAACTTCATCAGCCATGCCTGTAAATACAGCCGTTGCCTCGCCTTTTTCGACTTCGACTTCGTATCTCTTACCGTTTAATACAACAATATATTTCATGTCCTGTTTCCTCCCTTAATCCAATGCCCTGATCGAGTGGAAGATCAGCTGGCTGAGCGGGATCTTCGTCTCATCACTGACAATTGCCATAATGCATGCGGCTGTCTTTTCATCTACATTCAGCAGAGCGATCTCGCCGACGTAAGCCAGACGTTCCTCCGGCTCTTCCGCCTCGGCAGTCTCTTCTGCCATTTCTTTCTGAACGTCTGCCCGCTCCATGGATGTCACGAACTTGTTGATCAGTACGATGATCAGCCACAGAAGGACAAGCATCAGAAAGACTGTAAGGAATCCGGACGCAGCTATCATTAATGCCTGAAGTACGTCCATCTTCATGGTCAGTCAGCCTCCTGAATGGTATATGTCACTTTCAGAGCCTTCTTATTGCGGCGTTCCTTCAGGAACTTTTCCGCCTGCTGCGGGAACGCAACATAACTCAGGACATCTTCTTCACTCTCTGCAAGATCGCCGAGATACTTCTTCGCAGCCGGGATCTCCGGTTCGATCGTATCGTCGTAGCGGCCTTCATACGGCTTTTCATTGCCGAGAGCCATCATCATCAGAGTCTTGTTAATGGGAGCGGGCGATGCGCCGTATTCACCGCGGCAGTACGCCTTGACTTCCTTGGAGATGTTCTTGTACCGGCTGCCTGTCAGTACGTTCGTAACAGCCTGTACGCCGACCATCTGGCTCATCGGTGTGACCAGCGGCGGATAACCCAGATCCTTCCGGACCGCGGGGATCTCCAGCAGCGCCGCGTCGAACTTGTCCATGGCGTTCATATCCTTCAGGTTGGCGATCATGTTGCTCAGCATGCCGCCCGGTACCTTGTACACCAGCGCCTGGCTGTCCGTCGCCATGGATTTGGGATTGATCAGTCCGCTGTCGATGTACTTCTGCTTCACGGGCTTGAAGAAATCGTTGACCTGGTTGATGACCTTCTCATTCAGCCCGGTCTCGATGCCGTACTGCTGGCAGGCGTAGAACAGGGTTTCCGTCGCCGCCTGGCTCGTGCCGTTGGAGAAGCAGCTCGTCGCGGTATCGATCACGTCCACGCCGCTTTCGATGGCCTTGGTCAGGGTCATGTAGGCCATGCCCGTGGTGCAGTGCGTATGCAGGATCACCGGCACCTCGCCCACCGCGTCCTTGATGCCCTTGATCAGATGCTCGGCCTCATAGGGGCTCATGGTACCGGCCATGTCCTTCAGGCACAGGGTATCGAAGCCCATCTTGACCAGTTCCTTGCACATCTCGACATATTTGTCCACAGTGTGCACAGGGCTCTGGGTGTAGCTGATGCAGCCGGAAGCGATGGTGTGCTTGGTGGCATATTTCTTGGTGGCATCCAGGGCGGTGCCGAGGTTGCGGAAATCGTTGATGGCGTCAAAGATACGGATGACGTCGATTCCGTTCTTGATGCTCAGCTCTACAAACTTTTCCACGACATCATCATGGTAGTGCTTGTAGCCAAGCAGGTTCTGGCCGCGCAGAAGCATCTGCAGACGGGTGTTGGGCATGTTCTTGCGGATATTGCGCAGGCGCTCCCACGGATCTTCGTTCAGGTAGCGCAGGCAGGAGTCAAAGGTAGCGCCGCCCCAGCACTCTACGGAATAGTAACCAGCCTTGTCCATCGTCGGCAGAATTTCTTCAAAGTCGGCATAGGGAAGACGGGTGGCCATCAGAGACTGATTGGCATCGCGCATGACGGTTTCAGTGAACTGAACTTTTCTCATGGTACATCTCCTATCGAAATGGAATATTAACAAACGTATACCACGCTAATTGTAACGTGAAAACGAACTGCTTGCAAGAGTGCAGGACGACAATTTTTTGCTAAGAAAGAAGAAAGAAGGAAAAAAGCACCGGGGACAGCCCCAATGCAGGCATGACGGATAGGAAATTGCAATATTAAATTAGACAAAAATGTTGTACAGAAAAAGAAAACTGTTGCGAAAAGAAAACCAGAAGATATGTCAAAAACCATTGCCTAAAGCTGCAGACGGCTGGTAAAATAGTATCCAATGCTATCGTAAGTTTGTAAACAAATAAGGAAGAAAAAAGCCTTCCGGAAAGGGCGGATTCAAAGAAGGGGCCGGCCCGTCGGGCACTGGAGAGAGCCAGAATCTGCAGGACAGG
>JAFVHC010000067.1 GCA_017474705.1 Bacillota bacterium | reverse complement strand
TCATAGATCGATCTCCGTTATTATATCGGTTTTTATGCTTAGGAAGCGCTGATCTCGTCCCGTGTGATGTTCTTTACCCACTTTCCTTTGCGATAATGCAGGTAGCAGGGTCCCATCTTGAAGAATTCATCCAGCATCAGGAAGAAGTAGACCCAGATGGGCGGCAGTTTCAGAACGAAAGCCAGAAGGAAGCCCATGGGGATCATCAAGCACCAAAGTGTAATGGCATCGACCCAGAATCCAAAGCGTGCGTCGCCGCCGGAACGGAAGATGCCGCTGAAGAAAGTGATGTTGATGGCCATGCCGATCACGTAATAGGACTGGATCAGAACCATGATCCTGAGGTAGGCGGCTGCCTGCCCGTCCAGTTGGCTGACGTTCACGATGACCGGCCGCAGCAGGATCATGATCAGACCGCCCAGAGCACCGAAGGCCGCTGCCAGCTGCAGGGATTTTTTGGCGTACTGACGGCCCAGATCCAGTTTATTTTCGCCCAGCGTTTTTCCGATGATGATCGCGCAGCCGTGGGCGATACCGAAGGCGAAGACACTGCCGAACTGTCTCGCGACCACCGCGACCGAGTTGGCGGCAACGATATCGCTGCCAAGATGGCCCATGATGACTGAGTACATGGAAAATCCAAAGGAAGCGACCACGTCGTTCATCAGAGCGGGGACAGCATATTTGGTGAAATCACGGAACAGCAGTTTATTGCGTTCAAAGATGTAAGGAATGCGGATCCGGACCAGTTTGTTCTTCAATGAATCGATGATACAGCAGCACAGTTCGAAGAAGCGGGCGATCAAGGTCGCGACCGCGACACCGATCAGTCCCAGTTTGGGGAATGGACCGATGCCGAAGATGAAACAGGCATTCAGGACCACGTTGATCAGGAGGGAGCTGGTCATGACGAAGGTGGAAAGCTTGACTCGTTCGATGCACCGCTGTACGTTGAGATACATCTGCGTGATGGCAGAGAAGAGCATCGTCACGCTGATGATGCGCATGTAGGAGACGCCGGCATTGATGACGTCGGTCTCGCTGGTATAGATGCGCATGACGAACCGCGGGAAAAAGAAAGCCGCTATAAAGAACAGGATGGCGAAGCCTAAGGCGATGCGCAGCGCGATGCCCAGGATCCGTTCGATGGTGCGGGTATCCCTGCGGCCCCAGTACTGGGTGGCCATGATGGCCATGCCGGAAGAAACACCGTAATAGATGAATCCTACGATGTTGAACGGCTGGTTGGCCAGTGCCGAAGCCGACAGGGCGGTCTGGCTGACATAACCCAGCATGATGATATCCGCCGCATTGACGGCGGTATTGATGATGTTCTGGATGATGATCGGAACGACGAGCGTTCCGATGAGACGGTAAAAGCTTTTTTCCTGAGTTGCCTGAGAGGGGGCTTTGGAAGTCATGCTGCTTACTCCTTATCCCGATAAAACCGGTACAGACTGAGAACGACGTAAACACCGCACAGAGCGGTAGTGGCTCTGAGGATATGGCCGGCAGCCGCGGAAAACGTTTCCAGCGGAATGATGGCCAATGTAGCGGCAAAGATATAGAACATGGCTGTCTGCAGGGTCTTGACCTTCAGCTCCGAGTTTTCGGTCGGTGTTTCCGGACATATGGAAGCAAGGAACATACGGCCGAGGATCAGCACCAGCAGGGCGTCCATAACGTACAGAATGAGCGTGGGGAGCAGTGTGAGATCGAACAGAAGACCGGCCGCCCGGATCAGTAATTGCGCCAACAGGACAACGGCAGATCCGAGGGACAGGCGTCCCTTGTTCCGTTCGATCAAGAATCCCGGGATCATCAGCAGATAACCGATGAGGTCCGGAACGACATCCACGCTTCCTACGAAAATATCCACATATACGATCAAAAGACCGACTAAGATCAACATAAAAAAGAGTCCTTTATACTAGTGTCGTTTCCCAGTATAATACGGGCTCTTCGAGATGTCAAAATACTTTTTATTCCCGCAGATACAGATCGACCAGACGCCAGAAGCGTTCCTGCTTGCGCTGGTCCAGACGTTGGACCCTGCGCAGCAGACCTATGCTTTCCGGCTCCAGACCGTGATCATCGAGAAAAGCATGATCCAGACTGACTTCAAGGACCTGACACCAGAGGATCATCAGGTCCCGTCCGGGTACAGTCTGTCCACGCTCGATACGGCTGATATGTGTGGGGCTGGTGTCCAGTACTTCCGCCAGCTGCTCCTGTGTCAGATGCAGCTCTTTCCTGCGGGCTTTCAGCTGCTGACGCAGCAGGTCATAGTGATGGGATGCCGCTTGCATCGACAGGCTCCTTTCTTCACGGGTATATCTGCATGCATACGGTATCATTATAGTGACAAAAGCAGTATAGTGAAGAATCCTGCGGATTTAGAATCGAAGATGACCTGACACAGGATGTCCGATCGCATTGCTTTTTCGCGGGAAAAAGACTATAATACAGATCAAATCAAGTTCTTCTCAAAGGGTTTTTATCATGAAAGAGAATCTGCTCATCGCATTGGAAGTGGTACTTCCTTTGTTTTTCTGTATGGCCTTGGGTTATGGACTGCGCAGGATCCGTCTGGTCGACAGACCATCGCTGACGGTCATGAACCGGTTGTGTTTCAAAGTGTTTCTGCCGATCCTGTTGTTCCGCAATATCTATACGACGGATCTGAAAGAAGCTTTCGATGTGAAACTGATCGGGTTTGCACTGGCTGCACTCCTGATCTGGTTCCTGCTGCTGATGCTGGTCATCCCGCGCATCGAAAAAGAGGATGCCCGGCGTGGTGTTCTGATCCAGGGTATGTTCCGCAGCAATTATGCGCTGTTCGGACTTCCGGTAGCGACGACGCTCTGCGGAGAGGGCAACATCGGCGCGACATCGCTTTTGCTGGGCATCGTCATTCCTTTTTACAATGTACTGGCTGTGATCACGCTGGAGATCTTCCGCGGTGGAAAGCCGGACTTCCGGAAGATCCTGCTGGGCATCGTCAAAAATCCGTTGATCATTGCATCGGTCCTTGGCATCGTGTTCTATGCCTTAGGGATCCGTCTGCCGGGACCTGTCGATAAAACGGTCCTGGACCTGTCGCGCGTGGCTACACCGCTGTCCCTGGTCGTTCTGGGCGGGTATTTTACGTTCAGTTCCATTGCGGCATACCGTAAACAGCTGGCATTGGGCGTGATCGGCAAACTGGTGGTCTGTCCCTTGGTCGTCCTTCCGTTTGCGGCTGCTATGGGGTTCCGCGCGGAGCCTATGGTCGCTCTTATGATCATGTTCGGGGCACCGATCGCAGTGTCGTCTTTTACTATGGCTCAGGAAATGGATGGAGATGGAGATCTGGCTGCGCAGCTTGTCATCTTTTCGACCTTCTTTTCCATATTGACGATCTTCCTGCTTGTATTCATTCTGAAAACACTGCAGCTGTTGTGATGGAGGATCTGCCATATGCAAAATAAGAGAGCCCGGTGGGGCTGGATCCTGTATGAAGGAGCAGCACCGTTTCTTCTGGTCGTCATGATCGAGGCGGGATACTTGGAAAGCATGATCAGCACGGTTTTGATCATGACGGTCCTGTCTCCGTTCATAGGGACGCTGGGAGATGGCAAAGGCCGGAAGAAGAAAGAATTCCTGATCTGCCTGCTGGCAGGCTTTTTGGGAACGGTGTCAGCCGCCTGGACCGGACTGCCTGCCATGTTCGTCCTGGCATTGCTGTGCTTTTCTGCTACTGAGCTGCTGCACAGCGCTTTCCTTACAGATGTCAGCGATATGGAGCGGATCAAAGGGCTTTCTGCTTTGGGCAGTCTATGCTTCCTGGCAGGCAGCGTCATCTGCTTGTGGATCGTTCCGATGCTTCTGAAACCAGCGTTGGATTTCCGGGTGACGACGGGCGTTGCAGTGCTGTGGGTGCTTGCTTTTTCCATCCCGTTCCTGATCTGCGTCCGGCATCGGCATGAAGCGCTTTCATCTAATGTTCCGCTGCCGGTCGAGGTCCTGCGCACGATCCGGAAGACTGCCGTTTCGATGGCCAAGAACCGGAAGATCCGATCGCTGGTGATCGCTGCTTTCTTTTGTACCGTGGGGATCTGCACGGTTCTGATGCAAGGTGCTTTTCGCATATCTTTGCATATCAAAAGCATTTGGTGGGTCGTTCCCGCGGCTCTCTTATGTACGATCGTCAGCAGCCGATGGAGCGGCATACAGACGCTCCTGGCTGGGCTTAGCCTGAGCGCGCTGGGGTGTCTTATGGATCTGCTGCTGCCGGGCAGCGCACTTGTGATCATCAGTGTGACCTGCTGTGGGATCCGGGCATTGGTCCGGGCTTGCTTCGCCAGGATCATACCGCGGGATCAGTCCGCCGCGTATTTCGGTATCTTGTATTGCCTTGGGTATATGGGGATCCTGCTGGGGGTCGGACTCAGCTTCATACCATTCGCGAACATTCTGGCGTGTGCCTCGTTCCTGGTCAGCGGATCGATCCTGCTGTACCAGCGCCGCCGCCTCACACATGCGCTGTGAGGAACCTCGTACGACACAAAACAAAAAACCCGCTGTTGTGAGCGGGTTTTATCTTTTCCTGCGGGGCTGCCGGTTCCTGCGCTGCGGATGTGGCTGCGGACGGTTCAGATCATCGACCTGTTCGGGGGTCGTGCCGATCTTCAGCATGAAGAGGGCGGCGGCGATATCGGATGCCTCATATCCTTCGTTTTCAAGACGCTGCGTGATCCTTTGATAATGATCCAGCTGATGGGTAAAAGTGTTGCGGTCGATCAGGCTGCGCACTTCATCCAGCAGGTCCCGGGTCCTGCGGCTTTCGATCTCGGCCAGGGTCGGCAGAGAAGCTTCCCGTATCGTTTCTCCGGTATATGCCATGATAGAAGCAAGCCGTTCGCTGTCCCGTCCAACGACGAAGGTGTAGGCCTTGCCTGTCTTACCGGCACGGCCGGTACGACCGATGCG
>JAFVHC010000066.1 GCA_017474705.1 Bacillota bacterium | reverse complement strand
TCCATATCACTCCATAAGATCACGATCGGACAGCTGAAAGGCACACCTTCCAACGAACAGCTGATCCGTGAGATCTTTGATGGAACAAAGGTCAAGGCGAGCTATCAGCCGAACATGGAGGACTATCTTCTGTGCCATGCGGCTTTCGTGACGCCGGTCGCTTTTGCCTGCTATTACACGGACGGCGATCTGAAACGGATCAAAAACGATAAGGCTTATCTGAACCGGATCATCGACGCCAACATTGAAGGATATACCGCGATCGAAAACGCGGGACATGAGATCCTTCCCGATCCGGATAAAGATTATCGCAGCAGGAAGTACAGACGCACGTGCTATACAGTATACAAGATCATGTGCGCCACCGTCATCGGAAAGATCTGCGCCTCCGACCATGCGCTCAATGCCGTGGAAGAAATGTCGGCGCTGAATGAAGGGCTGAAGAAATTCTTTGAGGCGCATCAGGCGAAGTGCCCGACGTACCGGAAGCTCGAACAGGACGCGAAGAAATACTTCGCGGTTCACGTTGAGTTTTCAAAGGAGTAACTGATCATGAAGAAATATGATCCGAAGCAGATGGTTGCGTCGAGCCGTTATCAAAACTATTTCCCGACCTTGCCCGATGACATCAAACAGGATGTTTACGACAGGATGAGAGAGCTGCTGGCGGAAGAAAAGGAATACTGCGACAGGGGAAACTACGCACACATGTCCCAGATCCTGACATCTATTGCCCTGTATGAGGTGCTGCAGCATCACGGCAAAACCGAGGAAGAGGCATATCGGATCGTATCGGAGGAAATGTGGAAGTTCCTCGATCCCTCCGGTATGCAGAAACTGGCCAGGAAAAGCTTTTTCATGCCGCTGATGAAAAAGATCGTGCCTTTCGGTTTCAAGAAAGGCTCCGGGTACGGCTGGCGCTACACCTGGCACGAGGATGATCCGAAGGATGAGTTCCGCTTCGAGTGCAACGAGTGCATCTACGCGAAGATCCTCGGAAAAAGGGGCTTGATGAAGCTCGGGGCCATGTGCTGCCATGCGGATATCATCAACTACGGCAGCCTGCCCTATACGGATTTTATTCGCACCAAGACGCTCTGCCAGGGCGGCGACGTCTGCAACTTCCGATTCGTTCGTCACAAAACCGATGCCGGAGACGGCTGGGAAAGGAGCAAGAGCATATGAGAAGCAAGATAGTCAAAGCGGAGGGAGCCGTATGATCTGGTCGAGAACGATCCTGGATGGCGTTGCGATGGCGTTGCTCTTCAACGCAGTGGTTGGCGTGGGCTTCCTGCTCTATCCGCAGGCCTACACCACGATGTTTCCCAAAGAGATCAGGGAAGCGGCGGCCCCGTTCGTTGATAAAAGGGATGTGCGGAAGATGAAGCTGATCCTCTATCCGCTGTATCTGCTGCTGTTCATCTATTGGGCTGTCAGCGCGCATTTCACCGGTGTACACGGCTTCTGGACGCTCTTCTGGACCGGCTACGCGGAGATGACCGTGGTAAGCATCAGCGACTTCCTGATCCTCGACTGCTGGCTGCCGCCGAAGGCAAAGCCCTGCATCAAAGGCGCAGAACATTGCAAGGCCTGGGAAGTGAAGGAGTGGCTTCTGAAGCTGGCGATCCCGGAGCACGCCCTTGGGTGGACGTTTCTTGTCTG
>JAFVHC010000065.1 GCA_017474705.1 Bacillota bacterium | reverse complement strand
CGCACCACCTGATGCATGTCGTAATAACAATAACGGCCCAGCCGTCCGCCGAAACGGACCCGTGCTTCCTGCTGCATCAAAGCCTCATACTGTGCGAACCTTTCGCAGTTTTTTTCATCATTCAGCGGATAGAACGGCTCGTCGCCCGGCTGCCATGCCGCCGGATATTCCCGCGTGATGATGGTCTCGGCATCCTCCGCTTTGATAAAGTGTTTATGCTCGATGATGCGGGTATACGGTGTTTCACGGTCTGTAAAGTTCATGACCGCGACGCCTTGATAGTTCTCTATCGGCAGCGTTTCTTCCTCGAAGCGCAGCGTCCGGTAGCCCAGAGCTCCGAAGCGGAACTCATAGAAAGCATCTACTGGACCCGTATAGACGATCACATCGGCCTGCGCGTCCCAATACGCACGGTCTGTCAGATAATCCGTATCCAGTCGAACGTCCGCACCTTCCAGCAGGCGCTCCACCAGAGCGGTATAGCCATCTTCCGGTACGCCCTGGTATGTATCGTTGAAATAATTGTTATCGTATGTGAAGCGCACGGGCAGCCGCCGGATGATGAATGCCGGCAAGTCCTTGCATTCCATGCCCCACTGCTTCTCGGTATAACCTTTGATGAGCTTCTCGTAGATATCGGTGCCGACCAGGGAAATGGCCTGCTCTTCCAGATCGGCCGGCGTTTTCCCCGCGAGTACACGCCGCTGCTCTTCGATGACGGCCTTTGCCTCTTCCGGCCGCGCCACACCCCACAGTCTTGCGAAGGTGTTCATGTTGAAGGGCAGGTTATAGACCTCACCCTTGTAGTTTGCTACCGGCTGATTGATGAAGGGCAGGAACCTTGCATATTTCTGCACATACGCCCAAACTTCATCGTCACTGGTATGAAAGATATGCGCACCATATTTATGGACATCGATCTTTCCGATACGTTCGGTATAGATATTGCCGGCGACATGACCGCGTTTCTCTATGACCAGCACCTTTTTGCCCCGGTCCAGCATCTGCCGGGCAAACACGGAGCCGTACAGCCCTGCGCCGACGATGAGATAATCGTACGCGCTCATTGCTGGAATCCTTCCGAGCTTTCCTTTTTGAACAGGATCTTGATGGTCATGAGGATGAGCTTCAGATCCTGGAAGATGGAATAATTCTCGATGTACATCAGATCCAGCTTCAGCTTATCATAGGCCGAAGTATTATACTTGCCCATGATCTGCGCATACCCTGTCAGACCGGCCTTGACTTTATGCCGATAGGAGAATTCCGGGATCAGTTCTTTATACTTCTGGACGTGCTCTACGCGCTCCGGACGCGGTCCGACGATGCTCATGTCACCCTTCAGGATGTTCAGCAGCTGCGGCAGTTCATCGATACGCAGCGGCCGGATGAAGCGGCCGACTTTGGTGATGCGCGGATCGTGATCCGTAGCCGGTTTTACCTCACCGTCCTTCTCCGCGCCAACGATCATGCTGCGGAATTTAAGGATCTCAAAGACGCGCTCGTCTTTGGTGCAGCGCTTCTGCCGGAAAAAGACCGGTCCATGATCCTCGATCTTGATCGCCACTGCTGTCGCGAGCATGATGGGTGAAACGATGATGAATACCAGGCCGGACAGGATGACGTCCATCGTCCGCTTCAGGATGCGCTCATCGATGGTGAGCGCCATGTTGTGGCACTGATACAGCGCCGTGTCGAACAGATGCACGTCCTGAGATGCACGCATGATGATATCCGAGAGCTTCGGTGTTACATACACCTGGATCTCCCGGTCAAAACAATATTTCAACAGTTCATTGCGTTTTTCGCTCTTGACGTCCGCGATGACGATGGCATCGATGTTCGCTTTGTTCTCTTCGATATAGGATTCGATGATCTTCAGACCGTTGTCGATGCTGATCATTTCCTGGATGCGGAACTTATCCGGCCGGCGCTCGATCTTTTTCTGCAGAGAGCGTCCGCTTTCCGTTCCGAAGATCAACAACATGCGCTTCGGCGGATATAAGGTCCGGTAGATGAACTGCATGAGCAGTGTCCATCCGATCATGACCAGTTCCTGCTCGATCATGGTGAAAAGCAGCGAGGCAACAGGCATGAGCCCACGGCCGATCAAACTGATCTCGGCATACAGAAGGAAGTTGGTAAAGATCAAGGCCAGGGCCTGCGAAAATATAAGATCCCCGAACTTGGCGAAACCGACTCTGTAGGCGCCATACAGTTTGAAGAAGACGAAAATGATCACACCATACACTGCATAGACCAGATAATTACCAACCGTTTTGAACGGCTGCATGATCATCTCGTTATACTGCTGTCTCCAGACCAGGGCGAACAGACCGACCAAAAACAAGGTCAGCACAACGCGGCCCGTGTTCAGGATCAGGCGTTTATATTGCTCCATAGAGAAATATCTCTCCTTAAGCTTGTTTTATGATAGACTGAATCACTTTATTATACCCACGAAGCCTCCTGATGTCAAATAAAAAAGGTCTGAAGTATATTCAGACCTTAATTCTGGTTTTCCTGCAGCAGCAGTCTGGCTTCCGCGATGGAAGACTCATCAGGGATGACCACACTCAGCGGAGCGGCCCCGTAAGAATACGTCATACGCGAATCGACGTAGCCCGTGACCACATAGGATTCGATGGTCCAGTCGCTGTCGGAAGACATCTGCATCTTGACCAGATCACCGATCTCAGAGCGGGACATGCTGGTCTCCATGCTGCCGGCCGCCGCATCCATGACGGAACCGTAATTGGGCAGGATCGCAGGAGACATCGCTTTCTCAGCGATCGCCTTGATGACCTTCATCTGGTTGCGTCCGCGCTGGAAATCCCCATCGCTGAAGGCTTTTCGTTCGCGGGCAAAGGAAAGAGCACGCGCACCGTCCAGTTCGTTTTCGCCCTCGTCGAACCAAGTGCCGTCCCAGGCGGTGAAACCTTCCTCGGAATAGACCGTGATCCCGCCAAGCGCATCCACGATCTCCTCGAAGCCGGTGAAATTGACGCGAACATAGTAATCGACCTTCACATCGTAGAGTTCCTCCAGTGCACGGATCGACTCGTCGGTACCGTAGAGGCCTGCATGCGTAAGTTTATCATAATCACCGAATGTCGGCAGTTCCACATAGCTGTCACGCGGCGTGGATATGAGCTGGACCTTGTGTGTCATCGGGTTGACCGACGCCAGGATGTTGACATCGCTGCGGCTGGTCTGAGAGATATCTCCATACACGTCGATACCGGAGATATAGACGATGAACGGTTCTCTGGTGACCTTGCGGCTGCCCTTGGATACATTGACCTTGGTCTTGATGGTCGTACTGTAGATGACGCGGGTCTGCTCATTGAAGTCCGGATACATCTCCTTGAGGATCTGCCGGTAGGCTTCATTGAAGGTGATGGCACCCACGTCTCCGTTCATCAGCGCGGAGATGGCTTCGGCGTAGGAAGAAAAGCTGGTGGCTGCCGGCCTTTCCCCCAGTTCTTTACTGATCGCTTCCATCAGTTGTTCGCTGTTGTTCTGGTCGACGGACGCCGTTCCGTAGATATAATACGCAGTGTCGCTGATCGACTGCGCGGGATCATCATAAAGGACCAGGACGCTCATTTCATCCGTCCTCGTATCCGCGCCTGAGATGCGGTCCAGGACGGAATAGGTCTTGATCAGATATCCAAGCGCTACGCCCAACAGCAGCGAGATGATCACCGCGAGGGCACGTCCGCCGGAACGGCTGCGATACGCGTTGCACAATCCCAGCGTGAGCAGGAAGAACAACAGCAGGACCGCGCCTCCGATGATCAGGTATTCCATCGGGAACAGGTCGATCAAGTACACCACTGCGACGACCGCGATCGACAGCAGCAGCTGGATCCATACCCAGACGGATCCGCGTTTCCTCTTCTTCCTTCGGTGGTAAGATTCGTAATTGTTGTAGTTATACTGGTTTGCCATGTCTGCTCTCCTCGATTTACAGATTCTCTTCGATCAGATCCAGCAGTTCTTCGGTAGTGATCGGATTCCAGACGTGCAGCAACGGGATGCCGCACGCTTTATAAGCTCCATCCACGAAGATATCCCGCTCGATGCGTTCATCCTGTTCGTGGCTTTTATCATCCAGCTCGATGCCCATCAGGACCTCCATGGTCCCGGGATCGGTCAGGATGAAATCCGTATGTTTGGCTTTGATCCGGTTGAAAGCCGCCATATAATCTTTCTCTGTGCTTTTGACCGCCATGATGTCCGCCAGCCGCATCTTGATGAGCACCTGAAGATCCAGGGCTTCCGCGGCGGGACGCAGCACCTCATAGAACTGCGCTTCATTCTCGGTCAGAAGCGGACGTCTTTCGTACGGATACGGATCCTTGCGCAGGCGCCGGATGAGCCAGATCAGGCCCAATACCAGCAGCAGTGCGCCGAGACAGCCGATCAGGATCGAAATGTCCCCGTTTGACAACTTCATGGTTTATCTGGTTGCTTTGGTCATGCTTTCGATGATGGCCAGGGCAGGAT
>JAFVHC010000064.1 GCA_017474705.1 Bacillota bacterium | reverse complement strand
GCCGCCCAGACCAGCATAGCCGCGTCCTTTGAAATTATCCACAGCCATGCAGATGTTTGCCGCCGCATATCGCGACATCTTCTCACCCGAACAGACCACGAATATCTTGTCGGCATAGCCCTTGCGCATCGGCATGGAAAAACCGCCGCATACCACATCGCCCAGTACGTCATAAAAGACGATATCCGGCTGATACTTTTCGTACGCGCCTTTCTCCTTCAGCTTCTCCAGCGCCGCAATGATGCCGCGTCCAGCGCATCCCAGGCCCGGCGAAGGTCCGCCTGCTTCCACACAGATCACGCCGCCGTATCCTACGCGTACCATATCTTCCAGTGTGAAATCATCTTTCTTTTCACGGACCAGGTCCAGGACCGTCCGCATCGGCTCTGTGCCGCGCAGCATGCTGGTGGAATCCGCTTTGGGATCGCACCCGATCTGCATGACTTTATAGCCCCGATCTGCCAGGGCTGCTGCGAGATTGGAGACCGTCGTAGATTTCCCGATTCCGCCTTTACCATAGATCGCGATCTTGATCATATATATCTCAACTTTCTGTTTTTTCCTGCAGGGCGACTGGCACCACGTCCCGCACGATCCCTCGTTCGGATTCGATCGTCCGGATCACACTGTGCACACTGAACGCTTCACGGATCGTGTCTTCTGTAATGACCTCTTCGACCGCGCCGAAACGGGACGAACCGTCCGCCTTCAGCAGCAGCGCCTGATCCGCATGCTGCAGTGCATGGGCAGGATAATGGGTATTGAAAATGATGGTCCGCCCTTCCTGGGCCAATTCCTTCAGCGTTTCCAGGACGATCAGCTGGTTGCGGAAATCCAGATTGGACTCCGGCTCATCCAGCACCAGGATCCCCGCGCCTGCGACCAGAGCCCGCCCGATCAGCGCCATCTGCAGTTCACCGCCGCTGATGGCGTTGCAGCGCTTCCTGCGCAGTGCGGTGATGTGCAGCCGTTCCATGACGTCCTGCACGATCGTAAGATCCGCCTTGGCTGGCGCGGCGAACGGCGCGATGTGGCTAGCGCGGCCCAGCAGGAGCATCTCTTCTACCGTATAGGCAGCGGCGGCCGTCTTGGCCTGCGGCACGTACGAGACTTGCTGCCAGAAGGACCGTTTGGGGATGTCTTTGATCTCGGTCCCGTTCAGGACCGTCTGTCCTTCCTTCCAGGGAAGGAGTCCCAGCATACATCGAAGCAGCGTCGTCTTCCCGACACCGTTTGGGCCAAGGACAGCGATCATCTGCCCCTCTCCCGCTTCCAGACGGATCTGTTTGAGGAGCATCGGTCCATCCTTATATCCAAAGGAACCGTTTTCTATACGTATGTTCATAACTGCCACCCTCCGCTGCGCCGCATCAACAGGATGAAAAATGGGGCGCCGATGATCGCGGTCAGAACGGAGATCGGGATCTCCTGTGCCGTGATCGTTCTGGCCAGCGTATCGACCACCACCAGGAAAACCGCACCGAGGCTGACCGATGCCGGTACCAGTGACAGATGGTTGTTGCCGAATTTCATCCGGCAGATGTGGGGGATCAGCAATCCCACCCAGCCGACCTGGCCGCACATGGCGACGCAGGAGGCCGTCATCATCGTTGCCATGAGGATGGTGATGGTCCTAAGGGTCCGGATACGCACGCCGGAAGATGCGGCCTCGTCATCGGACAGTGGCAGCACGTTCAGGCGCCAGCGCAGCAGCGCCAGCACGATGATGCCCACAAGGATGGGCGGGGCTCCATACAACAGGGACTTGTAACCGGCGACATCCAGACTGCCCATGAGCCAATAGGTGATGGCGGGCAGCTGCGACTCCGCGTCAGCTACGAATTTGACGAAGGATACCAATGCCGAAAACAGCGAACCGATCATGATACCGGCCAGGACCAGGGTATTCAGCCCTCTTCCACGGCCGGATCCGGCCAGAAAGGTCAGGCAAACGGCCAACATGCCCATAGCAACAGCGAACAACTGCACACCGATCCAACGGAAACCCAGCAGCAGGCCGAGCGCTGCTCCGAAACTGGAGCCGGAAGCTACACCCAGGGTATCCGGAGTTGCCAGCGGATTCGCGAAAAGGCTCTGGAACGCCAGGCCGCTCAAAGACAGTCCTGCGCCGGCCAAAAGTGCCAGCAATATCCGCGGCATACGGATGTTCCACAGGACCAGCGCGTCCTTGGAAGACAATACTTCCACACCGCGCAGATGACCGAGGATCGAACCCGCCACGTCCCGGACCGGGATCGCATACCGTCCGATACTGAGCGCGATCAACGCTGTAGCCAGGGACAGCACGATCAGGACCGCTTTCCATCCGATGGACAGGGTGCCGGGCATACGTATCCGACGAACTGTATCAGTCATATTCCTGCTCCGTAAGGATCGTTTCACTGACGATATTGGAATAGGCAGTCTTGGCACTGACCCCCTCCAGCCGGCCGATCTTACCCGAGACCGCACTGATCACAGTCTGCGGTGCATCGATCGCGATGCTGATGATCTGGATCTTCTTCTCCCGATAAGGGATGCCCATACGTCCGATGATATATCTGCCATATTCATGCAGGATCTCATTGAGATGTGCGACTTGTGAACGATCTTCCACAATAATGCCGATGACGGCGACTCTTGATTCCATAATCGATCCTTTCTATGCAATAAATAAGCGGGATCTGAAACAGACCCCGCGGGAAGACACACGTACAGCATAAAAATAAGACTTGTTTTGGCAGCGGGCACAGGACCCGGTACCGCAAGAAGTTTTCGACTCAGCAGTGTGTCTTCATCGCAATACATGATTTTGATTTCAGACTGATCCAGTATACCATATAAGGTAAAAAAAAGCAAGCATCATGTTGACAGACGACCGGGGCTGCTGTATGATTATTTCAGAGTTTCTTCAGGGCAGGGTGCGATCCCCGACCGGCGGTACAGTCCGCGAGCCTTTTAAGGTTGATCCGGTTCGATTCCGGAACCGACAGTATAGTCTGGATGGAAGAAGAAGCGCGCCAACATGTCTGACCGCTTTTGCTTACCACGTCCGGAAGTCTTTTCCGGACATTTTCATTGCTCTAGAAACCCAAATCTTTATTCAGGAGGTTTCTATTATGCGAAACAACAACACAAAAACCATGGTAACGCTGGCAATGACCGCGGCACTGGCCTATCTGCTGATGCTGGTGATCCGGATCCCCGTCTTTGCCATGCCTCCGCTCAAGTATGAGCCCAAAGATGTCGCGATCACGATCGCCGGCTTCATGTTCGGACCGGTCTCCGCGTTTCTGGTATCTTTGGTCGTATCTCTGGTGGAGATGGTCACCGTAAGCGAGACGGGCTGGATCGGCGCCGTGATGAACCTGGTCTCCACCTGCTCCTTTGCCTGCATGGCTGCCTACATCTACAAGAAGAACCACACCTTGAAAGGCGCGGTCATCGGTCTGGTATGCGGTATCGTGAGCATGGTCATCGTCATGCTGTTATGGAATTATATCCTTACTCCCATCTACATGGGCTATCCCCGGGAAGCTGTCGCACCGATGCTGCCTACCGTCTTTCTGCCCTTCAATCTGCTCAAGGGCGTGCTGAACGCGGCCTTCGTCATGCTGCTGTATAAGCCGCTGGTCATCACTCTGCGCAAAGCCGGTCTGGTAGCACCTTCCGCAGCTGTCTCCTCGGAGAATGCCGCTCCACATAAGATTCGTCCCGGCGTGATGCTGATCGCCGCCGCACTGATCATCACCTGCATTCTGATCATCCTGGTACTTACCGGGAAGATCTGAAACGTCCAACATGCCACCGAAAGCTGTCAGCTTTCCATATAAAAGAAAAGGAGAATCACAATGCAACGAAGAGTCAGATCCTACAGTGGAACCACGACGCAGGATGTTACCCCTCGCGAACTAAAGAATCGCAGCATTTCACGGGCAGCTGCCGCGGAAGGCATGGTATTGATGAAAAATGACGGGATCCTGCCCCTGTCCGCTGATCGTTCCGTAGCCATCTATGGCAATGGTGTCAGCCACATGATCAAAGGCGGGACCGGTTCCGGCGATGTAAACGAGCGTGAGGTCATCAGCATCCAGCAAGGGCTGGATCTGGCGGGCATACGGATCATCAACAGAGAAAAGGCTTTAGCTGCGCCGGAAAAACGTACCGCCGACCAGTATGCCTGGCGGGATCGGATCGTTGAAAAAATGAGCCACATCCAGGCGGACAGCGGCATGTCCTTCTTCCGCATCATGCGGGAAGATCCTTTCATCGAAGGAGACTATAATCCCATCATCGCCGAAGAAGCCTCTGCTGCCGATGTCGTCATCTACGTACTGAGCCGGATCGCGGGCGAAGGTCGGGATCGATTCTTCGCGCCGGGCGACTACCTGCTCAGCGATCAGGAAAAAGAAGAACTCACCCTGCTTTCCGGGCTGAATCAGAACCTGGTCGTGCTGATCAATACCGGCGGCCAGATCGACCTGTCGGAGATCCTCGCCAATGCTTCCATCCGCGGCATCCTGTACGTATCTCAGGGCGGTATGGAAGCCGGCAATGCCGTGGCGGACATCCTCACAGGCAAAGTGACACCCTCCGGTAAGCTTACGACGACCTGGAGCCAGAAGTATGAGGACTTCCCGAGTTCTGAGAAATTCAGCCATAACGATGGCGACACCGATCATGAGCCTTATGAAGAAGGCATCTACGTCGGATACCGTTACTTCGACAGCTTTGGTGTGAAACCGGCATTCCCCTTCGGCTTCGGTCTTTCCTACACCACTTTCGCTCTGTCCGAAGAAAAGGTCGAAGTCAGTCCCGAAAAAGTGACGCTGCGTGTTACGGTGACCAATACCGGCGATACATATACCGGAAAAGAAGTCGTCCAGATGTATGCTGCCTGTCCGCAGACAGCGCTGCAGAAAGAATTCAAGCGTTTGGTCGGATTCGCGAAGACGAAGGCTCTGGCCCCGGGTGAAAGCGTATGTCTTAAGGTCGAAGCACCTGCGAAGGGTTTTGCAAGTTTCTCCGAAGATAGATCCGCATGGGTCATCGAAGCGGGCAAGTATGGGCTGTTCGCCGGCTGCGCTTCCGATCAGCTGAAGACCCTGGCCGTCCTTCAGGTCGAGCAGGAAGTCATCATGGAATCCACGACACACATCCTGCCCCTGGATGAGAAACTGGACGAGATCGTCCCGCCGCAGCCTGTTATCGAGAAACTGACGGCCGCCTGGCTGAAAGTCGCCGAGCAGAAAGGTCTGACCCCGATCCTGTTTGCCCCTGCGGCAGAACAGAAAAAGGTCTACCCCGCTCTTGCGATCGATGCCAAGGCCCGTGCCATCGCAGAAAAAATGACCGATGAGGAACTGATCCATATGCTGATGGGAGAGATCTCCAAAGGTCAGGACAACCTCAAGGATGATGAACTCGTCGAGACCGGTATCTACGTACCCGGGGCTGCCGGAGAGACTACCTGCCAGTTCGAAGACAAGTATGATCTGCCGGCCATCTCCATGGCCGACGGTCCTGCCGGACTGCGCCTGATGCGTCATTATGACGTCGACCGAGCCACCGGCAAGATCTATTCTGAAAGCATCTTCGCAGCTATTTCCGGCGGTCTGTTCAGCAAGAATTCCGATCATGAAAACGCCGACAGATACTACATGTACGCGACCGCGATCCCGATCGGCACTCTGCTGGCTCAGACATGGAACCCCGAGATCCTCGAAGAGATCGGCGCGCTCGTCGGCGGCGAAATGCTGGAATTCGGTGTGACCTGGTGGCTGGCCCCCGGTATGAATATCCACCGTAATCCTCTGTGCGGCCGCAATTTCGAGTATTACTCTGAGGATCCTCTGATCGCGGGTGTCATGGCTGCTGCGATCACCCGCGGCGTACAGCGTTTCCCCGGCATCGGTACTACCATCAAGCACTATGCCTGCAACAGCCAGGAAGACAACCGCATGTTCAGCAACAGCGTCGTCTCCGAACGGGCTTTGCGAGAGATCTATCTGCGCGGCTTCGAGATCGCCGTCAAGGCCTCTCAGCCCATGTGCCTGATGACCTCATATAATCTGATCAACGGCGTACCTGCAGCCAATAATACGGATCTCATCACCACTGTACTGCGCGGTGAGTGGGACTTCCAAGGTATCGTCATGACGGACTGGACGCCCACGACTGCCGGCTGCGCATCCTCCCACAAATGCATGATCGCCGGAAACGATTTGATCATGCCGGGCAATCCCATCGATGTCGAGGATATCAGAAATGCCCTCCAGGACGGATCGCTTCCCCGCGAAAAAGCCGTAGACTGCGCATACAGACTGATCCGCGCTCTGATGATGTCCAACGGTTATGAAAACGCTATTCCCTATGGGGAATGGTTTGCATAAACAACGCCCCAAAGTCAAATAAAGGACGAACGCATATCATGCGCTCGTCCTTTGTATTTTGTTAGGAAGTATTGGTAAACACAGTGACCTTCGCGTCTTCGACGCTCCCGGTCCCTTAAAACCACTCGGACTCTCGCGCTTCGCGTTTCATCCTCGTGCTTTTTTGCGTCCATAAGGTCAAACAAGGGTGGACAAACGTATGTACGCTTGTCCACCCTTGGTT
>JAFVHC010000008.1 GCA_017474705.1 Bacillota bacterium | reverse complement strand
CGACGTGCGCGGTGTTGATCGTGATTCCACGGGCTTTCTCTTCCGGAGCCTTGTCGATCTCATCGTAACGCATCGCCTGCGCTTCGCCCTTCAGGGCCAGCGTCATCGTGATCGCCGCCGTCAGGGTCGGCTTGCCATGGTCAACGTGACCGATGGTGCCGATGTTTACATGCGGCTTAGTCCGCTCGTAATGTCCTTTTGCCATTGGGGTTTCCCTCCTAAAATAATAGTTCTGATAGTTCTGATTGATCAGTCCGCGCGCTTGCCGATGATCTTCTCCGCGACGCTCTTCGGAACTTCCTCGTAGTGGTCAAACTGCATGGTGAACATGCCGCGGCCCTGCGTACGGGAGCGAAGGTCTGTCGTGTATCCGAACATCTCGCTCAGCGGGACATACGCGTGTATAATCTGATCCTGGCCGCGCATCTCCGTACCGTCGACCCGGCCGCGGCGGCTGGACACATTGCCCATCACGTCGCCAAGGTACTGGTCCGGAACGATGATCTCGACCTTCATCATGGGCTCCATCAGGCAGGGATCCGCTTTGCGCACCGCTTCCTTGAAAGCCATGCTTGCCGCGATCTTGTAAGCCATTTCGGAGGAGTCCACTTCGTGATAGGAACCGTCCGTCACTGCCGCTTTGAAGTTGACTACTTCGTAGCCGGCGATGGCGCCGCTCTTGGCAGCCTCCTGGATTCCCTGATCGATGGGGCCGATGTATTCCTTCGGAATTACGCCGCCCACGATCCGGCTCTCGAACTCGTATCCCTTTCCGGGTTCCTGCGGTTCCAGTTCAATCCAGCAGTGGCCGTACTGGCCGTGACCGCCGGTCTGCCGGACATACCGTCCTTCAGCCTTTGCGGGTTTGCGGATGGTTTCCTTGTAAGTAACCTGGGGTTTGCCCACGGTTGCCTCAACCTTAAACTCACGCAGCAAACGGTCTACAATGATCTCCAGGTGAAGCTCGCCCATTCCGGCGATGATGGTCTGTCCGGTCTCCTGGTTGGTGTAGGTCTTGAAAGTCGGATCTTCTTCCGCAAGGCGCTGCAGGGCATAGGTCATTTTTTCCTGCCCGGCCTTTGTCTTGGGCTCGATCGCGACTTCGATCACGGGATCCGGGAAGACCATGCTTTCCAGGATAATCTGGTGATTCTCATCGCACAGGGTATCGCCTGTGGTGGTATCTTTCAGACCCACCGCGCCTGCGATCTCACCGGTATAAATCGTATCGACTTCCTCCCGGTGATTTGCGTGCATCAGCATGATGCGGCTGACGCGTTCCCGCTTCTGCTTGGTGGAATTCATTACGTAGTTTCCGGACGCGAGCGTGCCGGAATATACGCGGAAGAACGCCAGTTTCCCGACGAACGGGTCGACCATGATCTTAAAGGCCAGCGCGGAGAAAGGTTCGTCATCGGAAGGATGGCGTTCCATCTTCTTCTCAGGATCGTCCGGATCCACGCCGTCGATGGCGGGAATATCCAGCGGGCTCGGCATGTAGTCAACCACCGCGTCCAGCAGCGGCTGCACGCCCTTGTTGCGGTAGCTCGTACCGCACAGCACGGGGTTCATCGTGCAGGCGATGGTGCACTTGCGGATAGCTGTCCGGATTTCTTCCTCTGTCAGCTCGCCGCCCTCCAGGTATTTCTCCATCAGGGCATCGTCCGTCTCAGCGACCTTCTCGATCAGGTTCGCGCGGTATTCCTCAGCTATCTCCTGCATTTCTGCCGGAATGGCTTCATCGCGCACATCCTGCCCCAGGTCATCGTAGTAGACCTCTGCGCGCATGCGCACCAGGTCAATGATTCCCCGGAAGGTGTTTTCCTTGCCGATGGGCAGCTGGATCGGAACGGCGTTGGCGCCGAGGCGTTCCTTCATCATGTCCACCACGCGGTAGAAGTCAGCGCCGGTAATGTCCATTTTATTGACATAGGCCATGCGGGGAACGTGGTACGTTTCCGCCTGCTTCCATACGGTCTCGCTCTGGGGCTCAACGCCGCCCTTGGCACAGAAGACGCTTACCCGCCGTCCAGCACCCGCAGGCTGCGCTCCACCTCAACGGTGAAGTCCACGTGACCGGGGGTGTCGATGATGTTGATCCGGTACTGCTTTTTCGCATTCTTGGGATCATGGGGGTCATGCCAGAAACAGGTGGTCGCAGCGGACGTAATCGTGATGCCGCGCTCCTGTTCCTGGGCCATCCAGTCCATGGTGGCCGTGCCTTCATGCGTCTCACCGATGCGGTGGTTCTTTCCTGTATAGAAAAGGATGCGCTCGGTGGTCGTGGTTTTTCCGGCATCGATATGAGCCATAATACCGATGT
>JAFVHC010000063.1 GCA_017474705.1 Bacillota bacterium | reverse complement strand
GTCGAACACCCGTGGACTTCGGACGGCACCGCGATCATTAAAGGCCATGAGACCGACGCTGTGAAGGCAGTCTTCAATTACCTGTTCACCGATGTCGTTTATGAAGACGCGAAGATCGGTCCGGAACACGGTCTGGCTGCCGGCGATGAACAGATCCCCGGCTTCCCGGAAAACATCGTTTACGCCGAAATGGGTGAAGATACACTTGCCGCGAAACAGGAGCTTCTGGAACAATGGATGTACGAGTAAATCAGAATAAACGGATCAAGATCCGCGTCACTGATTTGTACAAAACATTCGGGACCAAGATAGCACTTGACCATGTAAGTTTTGATATCGAGGATGGAGAGTTTCTCTCCATCCTCGGCCCATCAGGATGCGGAAAGACTACCATTCTGCGGATTCTGATCGGTTTGCTGGAACCGACCGGCGGTCAGATCTTCAAAGAAGGTGTGGATATTACCAACTATCCCGCGTCAAAGCGGGGCATCGGGATCGTCTTCCAGAACTACGCATTGTTTGAAAACATGACCGTGCTCGGCAATGTTGAATATGCGCTGCGCTTTCATCCTGAACTGAAAAATGACCGGCGGAATATCGCATTGGAACAGTTGGAGACCGTCGGGCTGCTGGAGCATATCAATAAAAAACCGCATATGCTTTCCGGCGGACAGCAGCAGCGTGTAGCCATCGCCAGAACGCTTGCACTGCGTCCGGATGTGATCCTGTTTGACGAACCGATGAGTGCGCTGGACGTGGCAACGCGGCTCGCACTGCGGCAGGAACTGAAAGACATCCAGACAATGCTTGGAACGACGATGGTCTATATCACGCATGACCAGGAAGAAGCCTTCGCCATGTCGGATCATATCATCGTGATGAGCGACGCGAAGATCCATCAGCACGATACCCCTGCCAATATCGTGGATCATCCGGCGGATGATTATGTCCGGGACTTTGTGATCCATAATCTGAAACTGAAGATCGATTCCCTGAGCAAATATGCAAGGTAGGATCCCATGAACCGCGCGAATAAAAGCTCTCTGCTGATCAAGATCGTCATGATCCTGTTTTTCATCGGATGTCTGCTTTATCCGATCCTGCAGGTCCTTTGCAGCATCACGCCTGAATCCCTGCGGAAGATCACGGCAAGCGCGCAGTTTCAGCGTGCGCTCGGGAATTCATTGAAAACCGCGATCCCCGCCATGCTGATCGCAGTCGTTCTGGCCTGCATTGCGGCCTGGGCAACGCTGCGGACGGATATGAAGCTGAAAGGGGTCTTCGCGGTCCTATTTACTGTCCCGATGCTGATCCCGTCCTATTCCCATGCGAGCAGTCTGATCCTGGTCTTCGGACAGAACGGGATCCTGACGAATTGGCTGCATCTGGATAAACTCTTCGGGAACAGTGCTTATATCTACGGTTACTGGGGCATCGTCCTCGGCTCGGTGATGTTCTCCTTCCCGGTCGCTTTCATCATGATCTCCGACATCATGAAATACCAGGACTGCACGCCCTATGAGGCGGCGGATGTTTTGGGGATCCCCCGGCTTCACCAGTTTTTTTCGGTCACCTATCCGTATTACCGCAAGCCGATGATCTCGGTGATCTTTGTGGTCTTTACCTCGATCATTACTGACTACGGTGTCCCCCATATCATCGGCGGGCAGTACAAGACGGTAGCCGCGCTGATGTATACCAATACGGTCAAACTGCTGAACTTTGAAAAGGGCGGCGTTTACGGGGCTGTGCTGCTCATTCCGGCGGCGATCGCTTTTGTCCTGGACTTCGCAAACAAGGATAAGGGCAACCTCGCATTCATCGGCAAGCAGTTTGAGATTAAAGTCAACAAGGCTCGTGATGCGGTTGCTTTCTGCATTTCTCTGCTGATGACGGTCTATCTGATGCTGCCGATCTTCTGCGCGGCTTACCGTTCCATGGTCGTCAGTTAT
>JAFVHC010000062.1 GCA_017474705.1 Bacillota bacterium | reverse complement strand
CGTGCCTCAGATGGCATAAATCAGAAGACCGCAAAAAAGAACAGTCGTTACGCTTCGCGAAGTCAGTAACGGCTGTTCTTTTGTTTTGTTAAACTGGACAAAACCGGACAAAAGAAGTACAATCATGATATGAAAACGAGAACGATTGCGATCTATGGGATGTTGATCGCGCTGGCGCTGCTTCTCAGTTATGTGGAAGCCCAGCTGCCGGCTTTTTTTGCGGTACCAGGCGTTAAACTGGGGCTGACCAATATCGTCGTTGTCTGTGCGCTGTACATGCTGGGGAAAGGAGCGGCCATCGGCGTCAATCTGCTGCGCGTACTTTTGGTCGGTCTGATGTTCGGCAATGGGATGAGTCTGGCGTACAGCGCTGCCGGAGCGCTGCTCAGCGGTCTGACCATGATCGTTCTGCAGAAGAGGTTCCATACGGTCACGGTCAGCGTGGCAGGCGGCCTCATGCATAATATAGGACAGATCCTGGTGGCCATGCTGGTGCTGGAAACGAGCCGTATCGCCTGGTATCTGGCGGTGCTGTGGTTCTCCGGCATCGCGAGCGGGGCGATGATCGGCTTGATCGGGTATGAACTGGTCAGACGGCTGGGGCCGGTGGTGCGGCAGTGGAAGGATGGTGCGGCAGTATGAAACGGTATCGGATGCTTCTGCTCTTGTGCCTGCTGCTGTTCAGTCTGACCGGCTGCACACGTGCCCGGGGACCTGTACGCTGTGAGATCTTTTCCATGGACACACATATCACGATCACGTGTTATGGGAAAGAGGCGGAAGCGGCCGCGGATGCGGCGGCCCAGGAGATCGAGCGGCTGGACCGGCTGTGGTCCATCGGTGTGGAGGACAGCGAGGTCAACCGGATCAACCGGGCAGGCAGCGGCAGCCTCAGCATCGAGACCCGGGAGGTCCTGGATACGGCGCTCCGTTTATATGAGGAGACCGAAGGCGCGCTGGATATCACGGTATTGCCTTTGATGGAGCTATGGGGCTTTACAAGCAGGGATCCGGCGGTACCGACACCAGAAGCGATACAGGAAACACTGTCCAAGGTCGGAGCCGGACGGCTTAAGCTGAATGGACCGGAACTGGAGCTGGAAGAAGGCCAGGGCATCGATCTGGGCGCCATAGCCAAAGGCTATGCATCGGCACGAGCGGCTTCGATCATTGCTGGATTTGACGTTGACGGCGCAGTTCTGTCGCTGGGCGGCAACATCCAGTGCGTGGGGAAAAAACCAACGAACCAGGGCCGGGTATTATGGAAGATCGGGATCCGACGGCCTGATGATGGCGAGGGTTATCTGGGCGTCCTTACATTGACCGATAAAGCAGTAATCACTTCGGGCGGCTACGAACGGTTTTTTGAGGAGAACGGGCAGAGATACCATCATATCCTGGATCCTGCGTCCGGGTATCCGGCGGATGGAGGCTTGGCTTCCGTTACGATCGTAAGCGCGGATGGTGCGCTTGCGGACGGACTTTCGACAGCTTGTTTCGTCATGGGTGAAGAGCGGTCGGTCAAGTACTGGCGGGCACATGCCGGTTCGTTCGACATGATCTTGTTGACAGACGACGGACGGCTCCTGGTCACTGAACCTTTGAAAGAGATCTTCACATCAGACATGAAGATAGAGATCATTACAAAACAATAAAGAGAGGGGTTCCATATGAAGTACTTTTTAGACAGCGCCAAACTGGATGAGATCGATTATGCCTACCACGCGTTCGGCATTGATGGAGTCACCACCAATCCGCGCCACATCATGCTGAGCGGGAAACCGTTCCTTACGGCGATCCACCTGATCGCGGACTGGGTCGAAAAAGAAGGTCTGACCGGCTGGGAGAAGTTCCCGGTCTCCGTGGAGATCGATCCGCACATCGAGCAGGCAGATCCTATGGTGGAAGCGGCCCGGAAGATCGCAGCCATCAGTCCGAACTTCGCCATCAAGATCCCGGCGACGGAGCAGGGTGTGATCGCAGCCAGACGGTTGGAAGCGGAAGGGATCCGTACCAATCTGACGCTGGTCTTCTCGCCTGCCCAGGCTATTTGGGCCGGCAAGACCGGTTCTCTGTTCGTATCTCCCTTCATTGGTTGGAAAGAAGCCAATGGGGAAGACTGCAGGCAGTACATCAAGGATATCGTGGATATCTACAAGAATTACGGGTTTTATGGCAAAACGCAGATCATCTGCGCGGCCATCCGTACACCGAAACAGATCGTGGACTGTGCCGTTGCCGGAGCCGATATTGTGACGACAGGCCTGGCCGTCTATCAGGACAGTTTCAAACATGCTTATACGGATCAGGGCATCAAGACCTTCTGCGATGCCTGGGATCATACCGCGTTGGAATAAAGGAGACATGCACATGAAGATCGGAATGATCGGCCTTGGCATCATGGGAGAAGCGATGTGCACGAATATCGCTGCCAAGCATGATGACACGGTCTACTGTTATGATATCGTACCGGAGAAGCGCAGCATTCCCGGAGCCGTAGCCTGTGAAAGCAGCCTGCAGCTGGCGGAACAGTCCGACGTGATCATCAGCATGGTGCCAAAAGCCGCCCACGCCTGGGCCGTATATCGTGAGATCCTGCCGGTACTGGACGCGGGCAAGATCTGCATCGATATGAGTACCATCGAACCGCAGGAATCCCGAAAGATCGCAGCTATGGTGCAGGAGACCGGTGCCAGGTTCGCGGATGCGCCGGTGGTCAAATCCCGACCGGCTGCGGAAGCAGGAAAACTGGGCATCTACGTCGGTTGTGAAGAAAGTTTGTTCGAAAAGATCTTGCCTGTGCTGCAGTACATGGGTGAGAACGTGATCCGTCTGGGCGGAAATGGAGCTGGCCTGGTCATGAAGATCTGCCACAATGCGCTGGTCTCGCAGATCCAGAACGGTGTCAACGAGACAGCCACCCTGGCGCAGGCCAACGGGATCGATATCCTGACTTTTGCCCAGGCCATTTCCTATGGCGGCGGGCAGAACTTTTACCTGGACAGCAAGAAGCAGAGCATCGCGGATGAAAACTTCAAAACGGCATTCTCCGTGGAAAATATGGATAAGGACGTGCACATCTGCCTGAAACTGGCGCAAGAGTGCGGCGTACACATGCCAGGAGAGGAAAATGCAGTGCGCGTGTATGAAACCGCTATGGAGAAAGGACTTGGCGCCGAGGATTTCTCTGCGACCATCAAGGTGGTACGATGAAGATCTTATATATCCCTATCGGCGTCGGCACATATCACATGGAGACAGCGGAAGCTGCGGTAGAAGCTTCTAAAACACTGCTGCGGACGATCGATCCGGAGATCCTATGCCCGGAACAGCTGTTATTGTCTTCAGACGCGGTGGCGGACTTCGTAGGCGGACAGGGTCCGGATCTGGTCATCCTGCAGAACGTGACCTTCGCGAATGCCGCCTATACCACAGAAGTCGCAGCAAGAGTCCGTTGTCCGATCGTCCTCTGGACACTGCGCGAGCCTCAGGGACCGGCCGGTGGCCGTCTGAAGCTGAATGCACTGACAGGCGCTTTTTCATCCGCGCATACGATACATCAGTTCCGTGCAGAGCGTCCGATCTTCGTATTCGGAGGACCTGAGGAAGAAGAAGTAAGGCATATGCTGGTGCAGGCTGTGTCGGCGGCCAAAGTGAAGGCGGATCTTATGCATCTGAAACTGGCAGCCATCGGGCATACGCCCCAGGGCTTTGGTTTCGGACGGGCTTTGGACAGTGAACTGACCCGTACCTTCGGCTGCAGCCTGGTCTCCATCGAAGCCCGGGAATTGATCGAAAAAGCACGGCGGATGGAGCCGGAAGAAAGTCCCGTCCCGCTGCCGGGCATGGAGCAGATCCCGGAGCAGAATCAGATGGATTTCGGCAGGCTGTATGCGGCGTACCAGAGCTGGGTGCGTGAAAACGGGATCGGCGCTCTGGCCTCCCGCTGCTGGCCGGATTTCTTCGTGGATTACGGTACGCCGGTCTGCGGAGTGCTGTCGCTTTTGAATGCGGAAGGCATCCCCTCAGCCTGTGAGTGCGATATCTATGGAGCTCTGAGCATGTATCTCGGACAGGCTTTTACCGGCGCAGCCTCCTTCTTCGGTGACCCGGTTGCCATCGATGAGGAAAACAACACGCTGACCTTCTGGCATTGCGGCATGGCTTCCTGCAGTCTGGCCAGGGAGGAGACCGGCGCGGCCATAGGCGTGCATCCTAACCGCAAGATCGGTCCGACCATGGAGTTCGGCTGCAAGCCGGCAGAGAAGGTCACCATCCTGCGGGTCGGGCGTGACAGCGACGGCTCGTTCCGCTTCTTCATCGCGGAAGGAGAGGCACTGGATCTGCCAAAGCAGTATCTGGGCACCTCCGTCGTGGTGCGGACACAGACGAAAGTCGAAGACATGGTCCGATTCCTGATCGGCCATGGGTATGAACCGCATTATGCCGTCATTTACGGAGATGCAGCTGATGGCCTGGAAATGCTGGCCCATATGCTGGGACTGAAGGTGGACCGCTTATGATCGACCTTACACACGCTGTCGTCGTCATCGGCAAAGGAAAAGCCGCGTTCCCCATGGAGAAGGGCTGTTTCCTGTATGATGATGAGATCCTGGAAACACGGCCTTATGATGGTCCTATCCATGTCGAGACGGTCAGCCCGCAGGAAGAGAGGTTTTGGCTGGAGGTCGATCCTGCG